>DAIMFE010000003.1:39608-90147 GCA_036724805.1 Bacteroides sp. | reverse complement strand
CCTAAAAAATTGATTATGAAACATTTATCTAGAATTATGCTAGTCGCTTCAGTATTATTATCATTCGCTGTTACCGGAAACGCACAGAAAGTTAAAAAATTGGATGCCGAACAAACCAAAAATCTTTCTGCTTTTCCGGAAGCAAGCGCGGGAATGGTAAGACACGTTATTATTCTTCCTAAACAATCGAATGAGAATTTTTTTAAAGTAGAAATTATACCGGGAAAAGTGATGAATGTAGATTGTAATCAGCATACCCTCATGGGCAAATTGGATGAAAAAGATTTGCAGGGATGGGGTTATACCTATTTTGAATTTACCTCCAATGGCCAAACACGCTCTACCATGATGGCATGTAATAAGCCAAATGAAAACAGATTTATTTATGGCCCAACACAATTAGTGAGATATAACAGCAAACTGCCTATTGTAGTTTACGCTCCTGCCGGATATGAAATTAAATATAAAGTATGGAAGGCAGGAAAAGAAATGAGTTCTTTCAATATGTAATCTATTTCTCTATGTGAATAATTACCACAGAATAACGCTTTATTCTAAAGTTTTCTAGTTCAAAAAAGTTCCATTTCTTTCTCAACAAAGTTTGTTTTGAATAAAACAAACTTTGTTTTGGTTATCAGAAAGAGACTTTCAAAAAATAAATACACTAAAAGCATCAAAAACATTATATGAGATGAAATATGGAAATTAACACTCGCTTTTAAAGTGCAATGTTTTAAGAACAATATTCCATTAAATTCAGCAAACACTACGTTTAAATTGTTTTTTTTGCTATCTTTGCCTACTAAATTCCAAAAACAGAAAATTACTCTGTTAAAAAGCGATGAGATTGAGAGAGAATGTTTATACCTGCAATATAAAATAAATTTAAGAAAAAACCTTATGAAAAGATTCTTTTTTCTGTTCACTGCACTCCTATTTATGGGCATAGGTTATAGTATTGCTCAAAATCGGACAATAACCGGTGTTGTTATTTCCGAAGAAGATGGAGAGCCGGTGATAGGAGCCTCTGTAGTGATACCAGGTACAACCATTGGTACTGTTACCAATATTGATGGTGAATTTACACTTCCCAACGTACCCACCAATGCTACTACCGTTCGTTTTTCATACATCGGTATGGAAACGTTAGATTTACCTATTAGTGATGCAATGAATGTAACCATGAAAATGGATACCGGGATGCTGGAAGAAGTAGTCGTGCTTGGCTATGGTACAGCAAAGAAACTGGGTTCGGTGGTTGGGTCGGTAAGTACAGTTGGTGCTGCCAAATTAAAAAATCAACCAACATCAAACTTCTCGGATGCATTGCAAGGACAAGTTGCCGGCCTTTCGGTACTCTCATCTTCAGGAGAGCCCTCTCAAACAGCCTCCATTCGCCTACGTGGTATAAACTCAATTACCGCAGACACTACACCCTTGTTTATTCTTGATGGTTCACCGGTTCAGGCAATTGTGTTTAACTCAATGAATCCAAGTGATATTGAAAATATAACAGTGCTGAAAGATGCTTCTTCAACAGCCATTTACGGATCGCGTGCTGCTAACGGGGTAATCGTTATTACCAGCCGGAAAGGAAAAATGAATCAGGATGCTATCGTGAACATCAAGGCACAGTATGGAGTATCCAACTTGATTGGCGACAGGGTTAATATGATGAACGCTTCTCAGTATTTCCAGTTCCGCGAAATGTTAACCCCCGGCTTACTAACGGATGAAGCTTGGGTAAACCGCAAAAAAATAACATTGGATAATGGTATCGATACCGACTGGAGCGATTATGTATTTAAAGACAATACACCTACATATACAATTGACGCGTCTATTATGGGCGGCGGAAATAATAGCAACTATTTCATTTCAATGAGCCATAACGACACAGAAGGGATCGCCCCGCTTTCGGAAATGCAACGCTCATCCCTGCGTGTTAATCTGGAAGCTCGCGCTAAAGATTGGTTAAGGCTTGGCGCCAATACAAATTTGGCTTATATGCGCTATAATGAAAATCCGGATGTTAACCAAACAGCATTGGTAAATCCGGCAACTTTTGCCAGATTGGCTCGCCCCGATGATTCGCCTTATTATTACACATTAGAGAATGGTATTGCAAAATTTGGCGACCGTGCCGATTACCTAACTTTAACGCAAGCTTTTAATCCGTTCTACTATGAAGAAATTCGTGGAAGAATGCGCGAAAATGTTTCGTTAAACCTGAATCTCTATGAAGAAATACGCCCTATTAACGGGTTGGTTGTACGCGCGGCACAATCATTAGACGCGTTCGATTATAGCTACACATCAACCGTTGCACCCATAAAGAACTCAACAACTCCCATGGGAGACAAGATAGAACTTAATAATGGGGTAGGTTCGGCTATGGAAAGCTATCAGCGTTATTATAATTTCACGTTCACCAATACTGCCGAATATAAATTTAGTGTGGAGAATACACACCATGCAACTATATTGGTGGGACAAGAAGCCCTTATCAGTAAAAACAGAAGTTTAGGAGTGTCCGGACAAGGAACTACAGATCCTAAACTTACATTAATTTCGCATACTACTCAAATCAGCACACCAACACTCAACATTGCCGAGAATGTATTTAACTCAGCATTCTTCCGTGTTGATTATAGTTATAATGATAAATATAATTTCGATGTGTCGTATCGTGTTGATGGTAGCTCCAGATTCGCGAAGAACCACCGTTGGGCCGAATTTTATTCGGTGGGGGCAAAATGGAATGTGGCCAAAGAAGCCTTCATGAAGCAATATAACTGGCTTAACGATTTAGACATCAGGGTTAGTTATGGAACAACAGGCAACTCCAGTATCGGAAATTATGCCTCTATTGGGTATATTGATTCGGTTGGAAACTATTATGGCGGTAACGCGATTGATATAGCACAGCCCAGTAATCCTGAGCTAACTTGGGAAACGGTGAGCGCGGCTAATTTCGGACTGGATTTTCGGGTGTTCAACAGATTGTCGGGTACAGTAGAATTTTACAATAAAAAAACTACAGACATGTTGATGTCTATACCCTACTCCGCTTCATCAACAGGTTTTGCTTATGCCATGGGAAACATCGGTTCGATGCGTAATATGGGAGTTGACTTAACTTTCAATGTTGATTTATTACAGGAAAAAGATCTTTATTGGGGAGTACGAATAGCGGCAAACTATAACAAAAATAAAATCCTGGAGTTATTTAACGGTCAGGATGAATATGTTATTCCTAATACCTCGATTAAGTTGCAAGTTGGTAAGCCATACGGTGAGTTCTACACCACAATACGCAAAGGTGTTGATCCCCGCGATGGGAAACAGATTTGGTTAGACCAATATGGCAATGAAACCAAAACCTATAGTGAAGATTACGCGGTGTTTACGGGTAAACAACGCTACGCGCCATGGACAGGAGGGTTTGGAACCGATTTCCAGTATAAGAACTTTTCTATGAATGCTGATTTTTCATTTGCTTTAGGTAAGTATATGTTTAATAACGACAGATACTTCTTCGAAAATCCGAATGCTTTTGGCAGTAGTTACAACCAGTCGGAAAGTGTACTTAACATGTGGACTACTCCGGGACAGGTAACCGATATTCCCGCGGGATCCGAACAATTACAGATGGATAGCCATTTGCTGGAAAACGCGTCTTTCTTGAGATTGAAGGCTTTGGCGTTGAACTATTCATTGCCGGAGAAATGGTTGAATAAAACAAGATTCTTCCGCACGGCAAAAATATTCGCAGTGGGTCGAAACCTGTTCACTGTAACAAAATATACCGGATATGATCCGGAACCAGACGTAAATATTTCATTGTTTGGATATCCTAACACTCGCCAATACGTTTTTGGAGTAGAGGTAACGTTCTAAAGCAAATTTAATTATGAATACGATTATAAAAACAGTATTAATTATTACATCCTTTTCGCTCGTACTTTTAAGTTCGTGCGACATGGATAAATATCCTCACGGCGTATTGCCGGAAGATGGTGGAATCCAAACACCCGACAATGTCGCATCATTTATAGATGGACTTTATACCTCATTCAGAGGCTTAACAACAGGTCCCTTTGTGGTTTATGGAGATGTACAAACCGACTGTTACCATGCGGTATTAGGAAATGGCGGCAAACTGAACGCTTTATATTCCGGTATGCTTCAGCCACAAATGGAAGAGTTCGGAACCGTATGGAATGGTTTCTATGGAGCAATCAGCTCGGCTAACTATATTATTGAGAATATAGAACGATTGCAGAACAGCGAAGATATGGATGAAGAGGATTTGGCTCAATTAAATGGATATATGGGTACCGCACAGTTTTTTCGCGCATATTGCTATTACGAGTTAGCGCAGAAATTCTGCAAAGCGTACGATAAAACGTCTGCTGAACTGGCGCATTCGGGTATACCTATTTCTTTAAAATACAATCCAACCAGCATTAACACTACCTATTTAAGCCGTAATACGCTCGAAGAAGTGTACACCCAAATATTAAAAGATCTGGAAGGTGCCGAGAAATTACTAAAAGAATATGGCCCCCGTCCTGATGATGGTATATGGGCAGATGCTCCCTATTTTACTATTAATGCGGTAAATGCCATGCGGGCTCGCGTTGCTTTATCAATGAAAGATTATGAAAAGGCTTTTAACCTTTCAAAAGCACTAATCAGCAGCCGCAATTATACCTTATCAAAAAGCCAGAATGATATAACTGCCATGTGGGCAAAGGATACCGGCAGGGAAGCAATAATGAGAGTTCATATGACCTGGCAATTTCTTGGATTCCCAACAGGCGAGTATTTCAAAGCGCCTCTTGGCACAAACGCTGCTTTTATTCCTACCAACGAAGCTGTAAGATTATACTCTAATAACGACAAGCGTTACAGCGCGTATATGACAAACGAGATACTTGCGATTGAAAACACCAACATAACAGTAGTGGGTATGAATAAATACCCGGGAAATCCTGTTCTGTACACTTCATCGAATAATTTCGTAAACATGTCGAAACCATTCCACATCGCAGAGCAATATCTTATTGCTGCCGAAGCAGCTGCCGAACTTGGTGATGCGGCATCGGCAAACGATTATCTGAATATGCTTCGGGCAAATCGTATGGATGATTATACGAATGAATATTATTCCGGACAGGAATTAATAAATAACATACGCGTGGAGAGACAGCGGGAACTCTTTGGAGAAGGCTTCCGCTTGGGAGATTTAAAACGTTGGGGGATAGGATTCACCCGTTCTGTAGCGCAGAACTCAAGCGTTGTAAACCAACTGGGAAATATTGATCGTACTTCTTATGAAGCCGATGATTATAGATTTGTGTGGCCAATTCCTAAAGGTGAGATGGATGCTAACCCACAACTTAAAGGACAACAAAATCCCGGATACTAAACGTAGATAACAGAGAAGAGATATGAAATACATTAAAATAATATTGCTGATGATTGGTGCTGTGGCATTAACAACGGCTTGCGGTGATGACAATGAAAACTTCGGAATTAACACTGTTGATTCAACTGTTCAGTTTAGCAATACTTCTGTATCATTAAAAGAATCAACTAATTATGTGAACCTGCCGATTGAGATTAATGGCTCTAACCGAAATGGGTTTATAAAGATAAACGCTGCTCTTAAAAGCAATCCATCAGAGCTTGATCTGGACCGTGAAGTTGTTGTAACAAGTTACAGCTTTGTTGTTCCGGCGGATCGCCAGAGTGTAAACCTTGAAGTTGGTTTGCATGTGTACACACTTGATATAGAACGGGGGCGTAATATATCTTTCGAAATAACCAATGTTGAAGGTGCTACTTTGGGTGCCAATACTTCTTGTACTATTAATATCATTGAGAAGAATGCTGCCGAAGGTCTTTTCCTAATAAAAGGCATAAATCCGATTGATGGTGAGAGGCAAGATAGCGGTACATGGAATTTTGTAGCCGGAGATGAAAGTTATGATAAAATGACTATGGATATTGGTTTAGGAGAAAAAGTGAAGGTAGCTTTCACCGAACTTATTCCCGACTCTCGTTATACAATCCGTATAGAGCCTTTCCAATTAATGGGAAAATTTACCGTAAATGGAAAATCGCAAGATGTATATTTAACCTGTGCTAAATATAATGAGCAAACCAAGAAACTTGAGGTATATAAAGAAGACCCCATACGGGGCTCGTTTGCGCGCAGGGTAGCCGATGATAAAGAAACCGTAACAATTACGATAAGTGACGGTTTTGGTTTAGGATATTATAACGAAGAAGAAGACTTCATATGGTTTTTTTATAATTGCTATAAACCGGGAGCTGTAATGACTAAAAACCAATAACAACAAGCATGATGAGAAAATATTTATTATATACCATCGTGTCTCTGGCATTACTTTTTGCCGGCTGTACACATGATGACATAATACCAGGTACTGATACAGGAATTAATCCAACTTTACCTGTTGATGATGACACTTACGTAAAACAGGGGGTCATAACAGTTAAATTAACCCCGCAGGCGGGAGAGAAATTTTCTCCTACCGCAACCCGAAGCGGTGGTGTAAGTACAGGAGTAGGGTCTATCGATATCCTTAACGAACAACTTGGAGTTACCCGGATAGAGAGGACTTTTCGCCATGGCGGCGAGTTTGAGCCCAAAATGCGCAAACATGGTTTGCATTTATGGTATAATGTTTATTTTGATGAAGCCAAACCGGTGACCCGCGCAATGGTTGATTATTCATCTTTACCCGATTTTGAAATTGTACATCCGGTGCTTAAAGCCATACGGATTAAAACCGATCCGATCACTCCGGTTACGGCAACACAGTTGGTTAAATCAAAAGCTCAAAGTCGCAGCAACAATTTCATCCGGAAAACGGGTGTACCCTTCAATGATCCGCTTCTGAGGCTGCAATGGCACTACCACAATGAAGGAATAATACGTGATTCGCGTCCGGCAGCCGACATAAATCTTTATGAGGCATGGAAAATAGAAACAGGCAAACCAGAGGTTATTGTGGCTGTTATTGACGGTGGAATACAAACAGACCACCCCGATCTTGCTGCCAATATGTGGATAAACACAGCCGAAAAAAACGGAGCAAACAAAGTAGATGATGATAATAACGGATATGTAGATGATATCTATGGGTATAATTTTGTGAGCGAAAGTGGTAAAATTATTGCTCATGATCATGGAACCCATGTGGCAGGAACAGTAGCTGCTGTTAATAACAATGGCATTGGAGTTGGAGGGGTAGCAGGAGGTAATGGAGACCCCAATAGCGGTGTACGCCTGATGAGTTGTCAGATATTTCAAACAAATACCGAGAGTGGTTCTGATGATACAATGCCCGATGAAAAACGTGGCGATGTATTTATTTACGCGGCGAACAACGGAGCGGTTATCGCGCAATGTAGCTGGTCGTATGCCTGGCAAGGAACAGATCAGGAAATCATGGATTCGGATAAAGCAGGTATCGATTACTTTATGGCCGAAGCCGGTACAGATAAAGACGGCATTCAAAACGGTCCTATGCTGGGTGGAGTGGTAATAGTTGCTACCGGTAATGACAATGTTAATGCCATTAAACAACCGGCCGCTTATCCCGGAGTTGTTTCCGTGTCGGCTTACGCGCCCAATTTCTACAAAGCAATCTATTCTAACTATGGATCATGGGTAACGCTTTCTGCCCCGGGTGGTGATGGAGAGTATGACGCGGGAACACAGGTACTAAGTACGATGATGGGTAGCCAATATGGTTACAATCTGGGAACTTCGATGGCATGTCCTCACGCATCGGGAGTAGCAGCACTGGTTGTTTCAAAATATGGATTAGACGCTGCCGGTAATTTCACAAACTTCACCAATACTCAACTTAAAGAAATTCTGAACAACTCAACTGTTGATCAAATCAGGTGGTTTAACCCTGCTCCATACGGAATGGGAAAAGGATACCTCAATGCCCATAAGGCTCTTGCTGATAAAGGTACCCTCCCCCCCGACCGTGTTTCGGATATTACGGTTGATTGGTCTATCAACACTGCTACTGTTAGATGGCGTGTTACAGCAGATATAGAAGAAGGAAAAGCCGATCGTTATACAATAGTTGTGAGTGAAGAAGACCTCTACGGAATAGACTTTACGCAATTATCGTCATCGATGAATCCTATAACAGTGAGTACAGAAGGTAAAAATGTAGGCGATGAGTTATCATTAACGCTCACACTCCAACCTGAAAAGAAATATTATGTTTCCATAGCCGGTTATAACGCGGCAGGTAATGTATCACTGTCATCAACCATTTCGGGTAATACGGTTAAAAACCAGGCTCCGAACCTAACACATGGGCTACCCGAAATAGCTGTAAGAAAAACAGTCACTACACCCCGTCTGTTCCAGTTGGAAGTAGCAGATCCGGAAGGATTCTCCTGGGATTATTCTTTTGAACCCGGAAGCGCGGCCGCAGCCCTGTCACGCGATGGAGATATATTGACCTTAACCCTATCGGCTACCGCAGCCGCTCCGGGCTTGTATGAAGGTAAATTGAAATTGACCGATGAACAGGGAGAATCAAGAACGATCATAATTCCCTATTCCATATTATCCAATGCCCCTAATCTGGTTAAAGAATTTGAGAACGCATTGTTTCAGGGAAAAGATTCCCGGAATTATAATCTTTCAGAGTATTTTACCGATAAAGACAATGATCCTATAACCTATTCGGTAACTTCATCAAACCCGGAAGCTATCTCGGCCGAGATTAATGGAACTGTATTAACCATAACTTCATTAGCTTATGGATCAGCAACGATTACGGTTACAGCCAAAGATATAAATCAAGAGACTACCGCTAAATTCGAGGTGGCAAGTCGAGATACTTCAAAAGAGGTAGATCTTTATCCTGCACCGGTAAAGAAAGACGGTATTCTTACTATCAGAATGGGAGAATTTGTTTATGGAAATATTGATGTCGACATTTATACTTTGTCCGGCGCGCGCGTTTTTACAACAAAATTAGAGATTGAAGCCGGCGAGCCGAAATCAATAGATATCAGTTCGTTGAAAACCGGGAATTATCAGATTGTGATCCGGCATAAAAACAATACCATCACCAGAAATATTACTAAGTTATGATCAAATATATAAGGACAATACTCCCGTTGCTGTTGTTGTTTATGGCAATGGGAATCAAGGGACAAAACATAGCATCGGCCAATTTTGAGACCGATGCGCGCACAGCAGGCTTTGCCGGCGCAGGTGTGGGGCTGGATGCTAATGGTATGTCTCTTTTCCGCAATACCGCAGGGATCCTTTTTTCAGATAATACCCTTCAGGCTGCTTATAGTTTTCAGGCGCTGAATGGTAAAAACTCGTTCCATACATTGGGGGGTTATTACAAGCTGAATGATAAGCATGCTCTTGCTTTTGGAGTAAGATACTTCTGGCAAGACAAATACGACCTAACGGATGACGGTTATACATATACTTCTTTCCGCCCGTATGATATGATGGTTGATTTAGCCTATGCCCGCCGTATGAGCGATGCTTTTAGTTTGTCATTGAACCTGAGGTGTGTTTTCTCAAAGATAAGCAACGCGCCCGAACTCGATAAACTTGGTAGTGCTCTCGCTGTTGATTTGGGAATGAATTTTCGCAAGGAATCTTATAGCATAGCAGCAACTCTATCGAACCTCGGAATGTTAATGGATTATGGCGGTGATGAGTTCAGAATGCCGGCTCATGCCAAAGTGGGCGGCGCTTATTGGTGGAACATACAACAAGAGCACCGTATAACAGCATCAGTAGAAGGACGATACAATTTCCTTCCATCGCACGAACAGTTTTTCTCGGCCGGTGGCGGTGCGGAATACTGTTACAAAGGACTTGTCGCTGTACGTGGCGGCTACCATGTGGGAGAGAAAAACAAATCTGCCGGAAACTATGCTACAGCCGGATGCGGCATATATGTGGGGCCGGTAAAAGCCGACTTTTCCTATACATTTGCCGATGAAGATAGCAGTATAATGAATAATGTATGGATGGTAACAGCAGGAATAAGATTCTGAACCACCGGATAGTTTAATGCGTAAATACACATATCAACATGAAATGTAAAAAATATATTATATTATTAGTTAGCGTTGCTTTCACCCTGTTCTTTGCCGGTTGTGAAAGCGACTTTGTGGATCCGCTTATCTCTCCATCTATAGAGATTAAGAGGGTTCCTTCTATGAGCCAATCGGAAATAACCATTGTTTTTGCACCCAGTAGAACAGTTTCACAATTTGAATATGCCATAGGAGATGAATCGGATGAGGAATCTTTTTTGAATGGCACCTATTCGGGCATTGTCAAAGTGGAAGATGGAGATACGCATGAAGTTAAATTTCCGGGGTTAACCCAAAACAGTGTCTATACCATTTTCGCACGGGCATACAGTGCAAACGGAACACCCGGGCCACTGGCATCTATCAAAGAAAAAACCCGTAAACCCTCAACAGAGATTAATGTGCAGGTAGAGTACGAAGCGATTAACTCTGTCGCGGTTACTATAACTGCTGACGTCAGTTATAATAAATATGAATATGCACTTGGCTTGGAAGGCGATCTTGCCAATTTTGAAAACGGAAGCCTCAGCGGAATAAAAACGAGCGAGGAAATATCAAAATACACAGCCAATTTTTTTAATCTGCAACCCGCAACAGATTATATTTTCTATATCAAGGCTTATGACCGCACTTCCAAATTAGCAACAAAAACACTGGAATTTCCCGTGCGTACTGCCAATCGTGGAGCAGTACCTGCTGTTGAATGCAAAATCAATCATATAGATCTTTACAAAGGAGAATACCTGTTTACACCCAACGAACATGTAGGAAAAGTAGCCGCAGCCTTTACACTGAACGGTGAATTGGATGATGTTATTAATAACGAGATTTACTGGAAAGGTAATATGATTAATATGTTGGAATCTTGGGCGCAAGCCAATCAACAACTGGTGAGTGAGGGATACGATGAACCTTTTACAGCAGAATATACCACTCCTAAAATGTTGCTGGGAGAGTACGATCCGTATAAATATCCCATCGAAGTTTTTGTATTGGTGTACGATAAAAACGAAAAACCTTTTGCTGTACAACGGTTTGTTTTTTATACACCCGAGTATAATAGCAATGCAAAGGAAGCTAGGGCAGAACTGAAGATTTCGAATATTACACAGAACGGTGCATTATACGAATTTACCCCTAACGAACACGCCATAGGTATGTTCTTCGAAACATTTGATGCCGACTGGGTGCATGAAACAATGCAAGCCGACTATTATTATGAAGGGTTTCTTGAACGCTACGTCTCTTATTATGGTTATTGGAGCTACTTCTATAAAACAATAGTAAGTACTTTCCCCGAACGGAACGCAGAACCCGGAAAAAAATATTATGTATTCTATATGGCTATTAATGGTAATGGAACCGATGGTTATGGACCACTTAACTACCTGGTTTATGAAACATTGCCTGCCGATGATAAAAAATAACTATTATGAAGAGATTAAATAAACTAAAAATACTAGCTGCCTTCTCAATAGGATTACTCTTATCGGCGGCATGCAGTGACGAAAAGTCCGACTATATTAACTTGTCATCTAATTCTTATACTTTCGATTCTAAAGGCAAAGAAACCCTTGAAATCAATATTGACGCGGGAAAAGCCTGGAGTGTGGAAATGTCAGAGGAGTGGATTTTGGAAAAGGAAAGAGACGGCAATAAGATTGTAATTGGTGTTGAGTCTTCTAAAAGCAATACGATTCGTAGTGCTAAGATAAGTTTTATATCCGGTGAAGCCAAAGAAACTTTTACCGTTAGCCAGCTAGGCTCTAACGCTTCTTTCGCCATGATGGATAATAACATCCTTGTCGGTGTGATGTCACCCAATGGGAAATATGTCTCAGCAGTTAGAGGTGCCATTGTTAATGGTGCTTATCAGTACACACCTTATTATATAGCAACAGAAACCGGGCAAAGAACCGAAAAGAAAGTACTAACTACTCAACATGCCATGGCTTCTGCTATTTCGGATGAAGGGTTACTTGTATTGAGCGATGAAACCTCACTAAACAGTCAGTATTATGATGCTAACGATGAATTAAAGAAATTTCCGGTACCGGCAGATTTTGCTCAGGCTGTTATTGAAGCTACCAGTGCCGATGGGCGTATTTGTGTAGGATATGCGCGCAATATCAAAGAAGCCAAATATTATCCCATTAAATGGGTAGATTTTCAATATGAGCTACTTGAACTGCCTGCTACTACTTTAACCGGACTTGAAGTGGAAGAGGGAGCGTTGGCTCGAGGATGCTCGGCAGATGGCTCTATCATTTACGGATCGGTATGGGATGATTTCGCAGCAGTTTATTGGAAAGACGGAAAAGTTCACTACGTTTCACAAGATAAGATTAATGTACACGATATAGTTATAAACCATGGGTTTGGTGATATGGTTCAAAAAGTAGCAGACAGACCCATATTTACAGCTGCTAAAGATAGAATAAGTCCTAACGGTAAATATATGGCCTTAGAATTTGTTAAAGTCATCGCGGAAAACAAAACAGAGAAAGCAATCAGTTCTCCGGGAATATTTGATATAGAAACCGGAGAAACCTTTATTCTTACCGAAATTCCTACCAAATTTAAGGATGGAACCGGAATGACAGTTAGTGACAACGGACTTTTATCTTTCGGATGCCCTGCGATGGGAACTACAAATGGCTTCCTTTACAACAGGCAAACAGGTAAAACTATATCTGCCAAAGAATTCATTGAACAGGAATATGGCTTTTCAATTTCTGCTGAGGAAACGATTGTAAACAAGATAACTAATGATGGAAAATCAATACTCGGATCAACTGTATTGGCAGGCGGATCAATTATACAGTATTGGTATTTGAATATTTCGGAATAAGATAATTAATAGTATTGACTGATTAATTTATTAATTAAAAAAAGAAGAACATGAAAAAATTTATTTATTTGGCTGCAACAGTAATGCTGTCGGCTTCGTTGTTCACTGCATGTAGCGATGATGATGACGTAAAAAAGAACAACGAGGGTTACATTATAAAAGAAGTAACTTTTGATGGCAAAGGTACAAAAGCCGATCCTATGGTTGGTGGTACAGAAACTACAATAAACGGAAGTGGATTCAGTACTTCCTCTAAGTTATATGCCCGTCCGGCTTCTGCTACGCGTGAAGTGTCAATCAGTGACAATGCGATTGAATTAACTGTAAAGAAGGCTACTGAGAGTTCGATTACTTTTGCTACTCCATTTTTGTATGGCACTTATGAGTTGCTGCAAAAAGAAGGAAACGAGATTTATACATTAGGAGATATTTACTTTAAGGCAGCAAAGAAAGCAACTCTGATTGAAACCTTCCAGAATGATCAAAAAACAGCGTATGTAACTTTGGAGTATGACACTAAAAACAGAATATCTGAAATAACTTCATACACACAAATTCCTTTAGAAGAAGGATTCCAAAAAGGAGATACCCATCTTTATGCTTATGAAAATGATAAACTATCAAAAATAATCACGGAAAGTTTTTTGAGCGAGATTTCTGAAACTACATTTAAACATGATGGAAACACCATCACAATGACTAATGAGGATGATGAAACACCCACAAAAATATTTAAACTGAATGATGCTAACCAGATTACCGAAGAAACTTACGAAAGAATAGGTATCGAATATATTCCTCGGGTTGATGATGAAGGTAAGCCTGTTTTGGATGAGTATGGCTATGAAATCTTTGATGTCAAAGAAAGTAATCACAAATACGTTGTTTCCTATACTTACGATGCCGTAGGCAATTTAACTGCAACAACTTCGATACGCTACGAAGATGATAAGTTGGATGAATCATATAAGGCGGAAAAAGATTTTAAAGCCACATATGGAACGAATAAAACTTTCCTGGCACCGGGAAGTGTGCCTTCTTGGTATTTAGCTATTTATCCAAAAACAAAATTACCTATAGCTAGCGGCATTGTAAATGATATGATTACATTTACAAGCGAAACCGGTATGTTCCTACAGTGGGATGAGATAAAATACACGTATGAAAAATACGATGATGAGTTATACCCAACAGAAATAAAGAAGCCGGGTAATGGCACACCGCTTGATCCGGATCAAGTATATAAAATTACTTATGAGTAAGAAGTAATCTTATATAAAAATATCAAATAATAAAAGCCAACTGATTATTTATAAATCAGTTGGCTTTTATTATCTTTGCGCCACTACATATAATAACAACATCATGGAAAAAACCTGGAGATGGTTCGGCAAGAACGATAAAATAACACTCTCAATGCTTCGTCAGATAGGAGTTGAAGGTATTGTTACAGCATTGCACAGTATTCCTAACGGAGAAATATGGTCCTTGCAAGCAATCAATGACATGAAAGCATTCATTGAATCCCATGGTCTCCGCTGGTCGGTAGTAGAAAGTCTTCCGGTATCGGAAAGCATTAAATATGCCGGCTCCAATCGTGATCAGTTGATTGAAAACTACAAAGTAAGCCTTGCAAACCTGGGGAAGGCAGGCATAAAAACGATCTGCTACAACTTTATGCCCGTAATAGATTGGATTCGAACCGACTTGGAACATCCCTGGGAAGACGGAACATCTTCATTGTATTTTGATAAAATACGCTTTGCATACTTCGATTGTTGTATTCTTGAACGTGCAAACGCCGAACAGGATTATACCGAAGAGGAAATGGGCAAAGTATATCAATTAGATAAGGTTATCACCCAAAAAGAAAAGGATGCCCTTATTGATACAATCATCGTAAAGACACAAGGATTTGTTAACGGTAACATTAAAGAAGGTGATTTAAACCCGGTTTCCATTTTCAAAGGATTACTAAAGAAATACGAAGGAATAAACAAAGACGCTCTTCGGGAGAATCTCCGTTATTTCCTTTCAGCCATTATGCCGGTGTGCGATGAATACAATATCAACATGTGCATTCACCCGGACGATCCACCGTATGCGGTATTAGGCCTCCCCCGTATTATTACCGGCGGCGAAGATATTCAGTGGTTTCTCGATGCTGTGGATAATCCACACAACGGATTAACTTTCTGTGCCGGTTCGCTAAGCGCCGGATTACATAACGATGTACCCGAACTCGCCCATCGGTTTGCCCGCCGTACTCATTTTGTTCACCTTCGTAGCACGGAAGCCACACCCGATGGTAACTTTATAGAGGCTTCCCATCTGGAAGGTCGCGGACATTTAATTCAACTAATCCGCATCTTCGAGAAAGAACGTCCGGATGCTCCAATGCGTATTGATCATGGCCGTTTGATGTTAGATGATAAGGACAAAGGGTATAACCCAGGGTATTCATTCCACGGACGAATGCTGGCTCTGGCACAGGTAGAAGGGATGATGGCGGTAGTAAAAGATGAATTGGCTTTATAGATTCTCTATCAAAGCCCGTTGCCGATTGAAGAACAAGAAACGTTCTTTGTCGGCCGATACGGATATCTGCGTTGATAATCCTTTCACCCTCTTAAACCAGTTCTTTACAGCCTCATAATTCTTCTTACGCTGGGAAGAACAAGTTAGCAGTTCGAAGGATATAAGAACACTAAGGAAATTATCTTCGGAACCTATATAAGAACAAGATTGACCGATACTGATATTCGCAACATATAATTCAAAGCGAGACTTTGTGTCTATATATTGTCCGGCAGTAGCCGAGGCTTGAAGATGATCCAATACAGTAAATAAGTCTCTCTTTATGCTTTCAATGCTTTCCCGTTCTATTAAACCGGCACTTTCAAAATAATGGATATCATTTATAAAGTTAGATATAAATGTAGGATCAATAATATAACACCGAGAATCTATTTTCTTTAATAACTCTGCTGTTTCATTCTTTAAACGAAGATATTCTTCATCCGGCTTAATATCCTCAAAGCGGGTAAGCACATCTCTACAGAACTTATGCATCCATTTAAATATAACAAAACGGGTGAGATAATCGAACCTGGAAAAGAAGAACGGATCAAAAGTGTTCATTATAAAAGCTGCTTCACTGCTATCTTCGGTGGTTACTTCTTTTATAAAATTATTGTATTTGGTCAATTTTTCCTTATCAAATAAATAGTATTCTTCATAAGATTCCCATAAATATTTCGTTTCCACTTCGTTAGCCCCGAACATCAGTTCATCTAACGATATATTAAATTCCCTTGCAATCACTCCTGCTTCGGCAAGTGTAAATGGAATTTCTTTTCTCAATCTCCGATAAACTGATTCTTTTTCTATCAACAATAGATCCGTTAAGACATTTACCAATGCATTTTTCTGCGGAAATCTTTTCTCCAACTCATCAACAAGTTTATAAAACAAATTAAAGTTTTCCATATGAGAATTATTAGTTTTTGTTATGTTACAATGCAGAAAAGAAATAAATGATTTGTTGCAGTAACAGTATTACAAATATAATATTTATCGAAACAAATTTTACTACCATGCTATATTTTTCTATCAAACTTAGTTCTATATTAGTATTATTTAAACATTAAATACTACATCTATGTCGCTGAACATCAGTAATTTTAAAATCTAATCATAACAATACTATATAACACAAAGACAATGGTCAATTTAGTAGAAGTGGTTTATATACCTTACGGAAAAATAAGACAAAGAGAGAGAGGTAAAGACCTATTTTAATTTAGAGTAAAGGCGAAAACATACAGTGGATATTATTACTATGAGAGCAAAATTCGAGATCGCCGATTAGCTGACAGTCCGACAATTCCAAGCGAGGAATTTCGGGCTGTTGTTTTTAGATAACGCTGTATAATATTCAAGATTATCATTTATCATTCCAATCATAAGTTTCGGCACGAACAAGTAGAAATCTCCAAAAATCTTAGCAAATACATTGGCCAAAACAGAAAAAAAACAAAAACTCTTTAAAAGTGAGTATAGCTTTATAGCATTAATTTTGTTTTGCATTTTACATTTGTTAATTTCGTGCATTAATTTTTTAAAAAGCGGTTCTCATGAATAAAATCAGTTTATGTTTCTTTTTAATTATCCTTTTTATTAGTACCGGCAATTTAAATGCCCAGGAAGCAAAAACAACCGAACCTGTTGCCGATGAAGTAGGATATATTGTACGGGTAGGCGATATGGCACCCGATTTCACCATTACCTTAACAGATGGAAAAACAGTAAAATTATCATCTCTACGAGGCAAAGTAGTAATGTTACAGTTTACTGCAAGCTGGTGTGGAGTATGCAGAAAGGAAATGCCATTTATTGAAAAAGATATTTGGCAAAAGCACAAAAGCAATAATGAATTTGCTTTATTAGGAATAGACCGTGATGAACCTCTTGAAAAGGTTATTGAGTTTGGTAAGAAAGTTAAAGTAACCTATCCATTAGGACTGGATCCGGGTGGAGATGTTTTTGCTAAATATGCTTTAAGAAATGCCGGTATCACAAGAAATGTTTTAATTAACCGAGATGGAAAAATAGTTATGCTAACACGCTTGTTTAATGAAACAGAGTTCAATGAATTAGTTAGTAAGATAAATAATATGCTAACGAAATAATTATTATCATGTATATCACTATTGGCATTCTTGTTCTTGCCGCTATTTTCTTTGTAAATGGTAAAGTTCGCTCGGATTTGGTAGCGCTTTGCGCGTTAGCGCTACTTATTCTATCCGGAATACTTACGCCCGAAGAAGCGCTTAGCGGTTTTTCTAATTCGGTTGTTATTATGATGGTGGGTCTTTTTGTTGTTGGAGGAGCCATCTTTAAAACCGGACTGGCCAAAATGATAAGCAGCAGAATCCTGAACCTTGCAGGCACAAACGAAACTAAACTTCTGGTTCTTATCATGTTGGTTACTTCCGTAATTGGTGCTTTTGTTAGCAACACAGGAACAGTTGCCCTGATGCTTCCCATTATTGTGAGTATGGCTGCCAGCGGAAACATCAATACCAGCCGGCTATTAATGCCGCTGGCCTTTGCAAGCAGTATGGGAGGGATGATGACACTTATCGGTACTCCCCCCAACCTTATTATTAACAATACTTTAATTGATGCGGGTTATAAAGGATTATCTTTCTTTTCTTTCACCCCGGTAGGCCTAATCTCTGTAACGGTAGGCATACTTGTTTTAATTCCGTTAAGCAAAGTGTTTCTTACCAAACGGGGAGAAAAGAATAGGAAAAAGAATAAGAATAAATCACTGAAAGACCTGGCCAAAGAGTATCAGTTATCACATAATTTATACCGTGTAGAGGTAAAAGAGGATTCAATTTTAGCCCACAAAACACTAATGGAACTGGGTATAACTGCTAATTATAACGTAACGATTCTCGAGATAAGGAGACTATCCACTTCAAGGAAGTTTTTCAAGACGATGAATCAGGAAATAGCAGAAGCAAGCTCTCTTATTCAGCCAAATGATATCTTATACGTATTAGGAGAATTTGAAAACATAGAGAATTTCGTTCATCAAACCCATGTTGAATTACTTGATACGCATACTGCCGAAGGACAGGTAAACAATGATGGCAGTAAAATGGAGTTCAATGAAATTGGTATTGCCGAAATTGTTTTGATGCCGAATTCAAAGTTGATAAACAAACCTGTGAAAGATTCCGGTTTTCGTGATAATTTCAGTGTTAACATTCTGGGTATTCAGCGTAAGAAGCATTACATTCTTCAGAAATTGAAGGACGAAAAAATGCATTCAGGCGATGTTCTTCTGGTTCAGGGAACCTGGGCAAACATTGCGCGACTCGGTGAAGACCAGTCTGAATGGGTAGTTATGGGGCAACCTCTTGCCGAAGCTGCTAAAGTTACTTTAAACCACAAAGCACCGGTTGCCGCATTAATTATGATTGGAATGATTATCACTATGATGTTCGATTTTATTCCTGTAGCTCCTGTAACTGCGGTAATTGTTGCTGCATTACTTATGGTATTAAGCGGATGTTTCCGAAATGTGGAAGAAGCATACAAAACTATTAACTGGGAAAGCATTGTGCTTATTGCTGCAATGTTGCCTATGTCTCTTGCTTTAGAGAAAACGGGTGTATCGAAAATTGTATCCGATTCATTGGTTCAGGGATTGGGTGGCTATGGTCCATATATTTTAATGGCAGCCATTTATTTTACCACTTCTTTAATGACTATGTTCATCAGCAATACCGCAACTGCTGTACTTATGGCACCAATAGCTTTTGGAGCGGCCGTACAAATGGGTGTAAGTCCTTATCCTTTCCTTTTCGCTGTTACCGTAGCCGCCAGTATGTGTTTCGCTTCTCCATTCTCCACTCCACCTAATGCGTTGGTTATGAATCCGGGGCACTATACTTTTATGGATTACATTAAAGTGGGATTACCGCTTCAAATTATAATGGGTATTGTTATGATATTTGCGTTACCATTGATATTTCCATTTTAACCCGCTTTAATTCTTACCTCCGGTATGAAAGATTAAATGAAATCCAAAAGAAACTTTCATTTCGCTCAAATGCACGTTGCATTTCGCTCAACAGCAACGTGGTAATTCGAAAATGCAACGTGGTAATTTGAAAATGCACGTTGCTGTTGGGTCATTTCCTAATTTAGGTTGACTGTCTTCCTGTCTTATCGCTTAGAATAGTTGACTCGTATAAGGCTCGCCCCTACACCATGCGGCATTATTACCCCTTTGGCGTGTGTATATTCTTTTCCTTATTCTCTTCGTTCGGAATGCGGAAGGAAGTGTATAATTCTAATACAGCGCCTATAGTAAGAATAACAATCCACTCGTTTTTGTTCGTAAAAAACATAAAAGCCCCGGCAAGAACAAGGAATAAAGCACCAAATATTTGCTGGCGACGAAGCCGTTTTATTACAAAATTACTGCCGTGATAAGGACTGTTTATCTGGGCAAGAGCAAAGAACGTTGCCCCTATGGTATAAATGTAAGGTGCATAGATCCAACCTGTTATATAAACAGCGGCACCTACAAGCGCCATTATCGCACCTACTACATAAAGAGCGGGTATAAGTTGTTTCATTCAAAAATGTAGATATCCTCGTTAGGCTTTTTCATTAAATACTTTTCACGAGCTATTCTCTCAATAGCTTCGGGATTAGTGGTAAGTTCGTTAAGTTTCTCTGTACTTTCTTCATATTCGGTTCTATATTTCTTTATATCCGAATTCAATTCGCGTATTTCGTTTGCGTATTGCATACGCCGAACCATACTGTTTTCGTCTAGAAAACCAATTATAATAGCAAAACCAATTAGGGTTATTGCATATTTATATTTACGTATAAAATTTAAAACCGGAAGAAATTTATCCATAATAATCAATATGCTATGGTTAGTTTATGCAAAGCTAGATAAAAATATCTAATAATGCTATATTATTGGGAGAAGAATTGAGAAGTAAGGAGTAAGAAGTACTCCTTACTTCTCAATTCTTACTCCTTACTTCACCACTACCTCAAGTATAGAATCCAGTTCATCCAACCCACCGGCAAAATTAAAGGTCGTCTTCCCTGCTTTCTTATCCGTTTTCCATTTAACCGAATTAGCAACCATGTCCTTGTTTAGCCATTTAACCGATTTAATATTCTTCAATTCCAGTTCAAGGGAAGTTGTTTCCGGATTCAATACATGCACATAATATGTTTTACCGCTCCTTGTAACCGCACCCCATTCCTGTGGTTTAGTCGGTCCCATTTCTGTTCCATAAATAGTTTCACCGTATATTTTTAACCACTCTCCCATTTGAAGAAGCCTGTCGGTACATTCCGGTTGTATCTTTCCGTTTGGCATAGGCCCCACATTTAAAAGCAAATTAGCTCCTGTTCCTGCGGTGCGAACCAATAAATGAATAAGTTCTTTTGTTGGCTTGAAGTTATCATCTGTTATTCTGAATCCCCAGGAATCACTAATTGTTTGACAAGTTTCGAGTGGCAGCTTTGATATTTCCTGTCCGCTATGCCCTGCGGTATTGTGCCCCGGAACATCTCTTTCAAATATCTGATAATCTTCCCCCGAGAAGGGAGGCAAATGGTGATTATTGGCAACCAAACATTCCGGTTGAAGGGAATGAATCAAGCTATAAATCTCCGGGTAATGCCAATCTACATGGGTAGTTGGGTCGGTTCTGTTCTTATCTTCTGTTTGATCCCAATGACCATCAAACCATATTCCGGCTATGGGACCATAGTTGGTTAATAATTCTGTGAGCTGTGCCTTCATAAAATTAATATACGAGTTCCAGTTACTCGGTTCAGTACGACCAGCTTTTTGTCCGGTACGTCCTGTTTCGTATTGATAATCGGTACGCATCCAATCGAGCAGAGAATAATAGAATATAAGTTTGATTCCTTCTTTATGGCACTCATCGGCCAGTTGCTTGATAAAATCCTTTCCGTAAGGGGTATTCATAATATTCCAGTCGGATTGTTTGGTATCCCAGTTACTGAACCCATCGTGGTGACGAGAAGTGAAGGTGATGTATTTCATCCCGGCTTTTTTAGCGATGCTAACCCATTCTTTCGCGTCAAAAGCCTGCGGATTGAATAAATTCTGTAACCGCATATAATCTTTACCTTTAATGGGGCGGGTATTCATTACCCATTCTCCATCACCAAGAACACTATACGGACCGAAATGCACAAATAAGCCGAACCGTGCTTCTTCGAACCATTTTGTATGGGGATTAGATTGAGAGTAGGATATGGTAGCACACATCAGGCATACCAAAAAGAGAGGTAACGTTTTTTTCATGCTGTATTAAATTTATAAGTTAGTTAATAATAGTAAGGTTACAAAAATAAAGATAATTGAGCGAGAAACAAGGGTTAAGATTATATTTTTAGTCACCTTATTCAAGGGCGGCCACAAGGCTCGCCCCTACACCTTGTGGCATCGCATCGCATCTCCCTTGCATTTTAATAACTTTTGTCCCTCATAACGCTAATGGCCTTTGGGGGATTATTATCCGTGCTTCTGTGATCCACGCAATCTGTGCAATCAGCGGCTAAAACAATAATTTATTAATAGGGAAATCCCTATTAACTTATAGTAATTTTATCGTTCCTGAAAGTTTTCCCCGCTCTATCTTTGTGATGTAGAAAAGAACCGATTAATGTTAGTGTTATGAAAAAAATATCCTTGCTTTTTATTTTAATCATCTTGGTTATTTTTTGCAGTTGTGGCTCTGCTATGTATTTATCTTCTCGAGATAAAATAATGGCATTAGAATTAGGACTGACTAAATCTGAAGTGATAAATATTCTAGGAAAGCCTAATTATAGAACAAAATCTGATGACATTAATGAAATATGGGAATACAAAGACATGGTTCCCGGCGGATATGATATGGTAAAACTGAATTTTGATAATGACAAAGTAGTAAGTTTCGATTCCTATTTTCTACAGGATGTAGCAATTCTTAGTAATACGGACACAAAAACCAATTAATATATTTTCTCCCTTTATTCCATAAAAAAAGGCTACTTATCCCAAGCAGCCAATCTTTGTTAACCTTAAATCTAATACTATGAAAAACACAGTGCAAATATATGGCAGTCTCCTCTATCTACCAAATATTTTAGTGTTACACTGCTCTTTTATAACATAGCTTAGGAATTGGAGTTTTATTCGTTAATTATTTTGATAGCTTCTCATTAATTCCTTAAAATATGCTATCATCTTTGCATAATTCTCTAAAGAAATATATTCATTCTCGTTATGTAGCGTACGCTGCTCATATTCATTCAAATAAACAGGTACAAAACGATATATGTTTTTGCTAACCGACCCATATTCATAAGCCCCTGTAGAAACTATTGAAATATAAGGTGCTACCATTGCTTCGGGATACAAGCGTGGAATAATTCTGCGAATTAATTTATAGCCATGCGCATTCTCTGGCGACAGAGTAGACGGTTCGCGCGCACCCGATATATCAATATCCACATCATAACCCTCACATATTTTCCTAACATGCTTCACTACCATATCTACGGTATTTCCGGTAAGTATTCGGAAATTAACAACAATCTCTGCCGAGGAAGCCAAAACATTCGGAGCGTTACTTCCCTTAGCCATAGATATAGCCGTAGTGGTACGCACAAGAGCGTTTGTAGCAGGCGTTTTACTCATCGAATTTAATAAAACACGCTCCATTACCCATTTATTGGCTATTGCCATACGGGCAGAAAATTTCATATTGCCCCCTGCCTGATCAAGAAAAGAGGATATAGGCGGCGTTAATGTAAGCGGCATTTGCTCTTTATTTAATTTTTGGATTATCTCGGTAGCATATACTAAAGAACTCTTTTTAGGTGGCATCGAAGAGTGCCCCCCCATTCCTTTAACAGTAATACGTATGGTGCACGCTCCTTTTTCGGCAAGCCCCACCAAAGCCAATGGTTCTGCTATGCCCGCCTGTCCGGATGCAATAATTACACTTCCTTCATCATAAACCGCATCGAAATCTATATTATGAGATTTAAAATACTCTGCCATTTTAACGGTTCCTTCGGTTCCACCGATTTCTTCATCAAACCCAAAAGCAAACCATATATCCTGTTCGGGTTGAAATCCTTCTGCCATCAAGGTATCCGCGGCTTCAAGGATGGAGAAAAGCACTCCTTTATCGTCTAATGTTCCGCGACCGTAAATCCTACCATCGGCAACGGCACCCGAAAAAGGAGGATAAGTCCAATTGGTTTGGTAAATGGTTATAGGTGCTTTTACAGCATCATTCATACGGAAGATGGCTTCACCCGGCTCTGTAGTTAATGGATTATAGCCTGCTACAGGAACCACATCGTAATGTGCCAGTAAGAGAATAGGTCTACGGGTATTATTTCTTCCTTTCCAACGTAACAGTAATCCGTATTTATTAATTGTTATAGTGTCCATTTTAGAATATACACCAGGAAATACTTCCGGAAGATAACTTTTAAATCTATCGAACGGATTATTAGCTGTTAGATTAACATACTCACTTACAGTAGGTATACGTATACCACCCGCCAAACGTTTTACTGATTTCTCGGATAGTTCATAGGGTAAAGCTATCCCGTCTGTATACTCTTTTTCGGCAAAAGGATAAACTGCTGTCTTTATCATTATAAACAAAAAAAAGACAACAAATAAAACCACAATAGAAAGAAAAATCTTCCCAACATAACCTCTTTTTTTCTTTTTTCGCCTTTGGTGATAGTGATAGTAGTATTGTGCCATGTTTGCTATAATTATAAAATTAACATCTATCTGAATATAAATTATTTGGATTTCCCTGTCCTGATTACTTCTATTAAAGGGGGAGAAAAGTAATGTTGCTCATTAATCTTAATTAGATAAGGAAATATATTACAAATATAGAGCAATCAATAATGATACACAAAAAAGTTGGGGGATAATTTCTAATATAATTACGGAGAAGAAGGAAGAATGAATTTAGAGAATAGCATTTGAATGATAAAAAACGAGTAGGATTTGCTGAAACCCTACTCTTTTATAATCTATTATCCGGTATAATCTATTATCCGGTTTACCAATTTACAACCACTCTGAATTCCGCTTTACTTGGAAGTGCCGGTTCTTCATTGCCACTGTATTTATAGTATATTCTTATATCAAAAGGAGTATAATCATACCAAAAATTATCTACTTGTGTTTGAGTACCATTATTCCAGTTATCAATATAAGGCAATGGCTGTTGTGACACATACGTACCATCATCAAAAATTCTGGTAATCATCAACCATCCATAATCAAAGATGTCGTATCTATCATCCTCACTTAATCCATTAAAGAATTTTGGAGTTTTTTGATAAAAATAAGAACCGTTTGACGCATCCAGTTGCCAATCGCTCGCACTTACGGTAAAGGTTTCCGAAAGAATAGTTACTCCCGGATCTCCCGGATCCCCCGGAGGCCCTTGTTCTCCTTCGCAAGCTATAAACACTGTTGTTGTTACCGCTAAACATAACAATAAAAATAATTTCTTCATTTTAATCTCATTTTAGGTTAATAATTTTAATTTATTGAAACTGTTCCTGATACAAGGAATAGTATTTTCCTTTTAACGCAAGCAGCTCCTGATGATCTCCTTGCTCAATAATCTGCCCATGCTCCAATACCAAAATGCGATGAGCATTCCGAATAGTAGATAACCGATGGGCAATGATAATACTCGTACGGCCTTCCATCAATTTATCCAATCCGCGTTGAATAAGAATTTCGCTACGGGTATCAATGTTGCTGGTAGCCTCATCCAGCAAAAGAATAGCCGGATCGGCAACAGCGGCACGGGCAATGTTCAGTAATTGGCGTTGCCCCTGACTTAAGTTTGCCCCATCATTCTCCAGCATCGTATCGTAACCTTTCGGTAAGCGTTTTATGAAAGAATGCGCGGCGGTTAGCTTTGCAGCTTCTATAATTTCTTCATCGGTGGCAGTTAGCCGACCGAAACGAATGTTCTCTCTTACGGTTCCGGCAAACAAGTGGGTTTCTTGCAATACCATAGCCATAGAGTGACGCAAACTCTCCCGCGTAATGTGCATAATGTTATTGCCATCTATACTTATTTCGCCCGATTTAATATCGAAGAAACGGGGAAGCATATTCATAATGGTTGTCTTTCCGGCACCCGTAGCTCCTACAAGTGCTACTTTACAGCCATCTTCTACGTGGAAAGATATACCTTTCAGGATTACTTTCTCCGGTTTATAACCAAATACCACATTCTCCATCCGTACATCACCTTTTATATTATTAAGGGCGATGGCATCAGGAGCGTCAGGCGCTTCGGGATTCTCATCGATGATATCAAAAATACGTTCGGCACCGGCAATGGCGGCCTGTATGCTATTATATAAGCTGGCAAGTTCATTGATTGGCCGGCCAAACTGACGGGAATATTGAAGGAAAGCAGCAAGGCCGCCCACATCGAATCCTCGGTATATAGCCAATAGGGCACCTACAATAGTTATAATTACATAATTCAGTGTGTTGAGGTTTTGCATCACCGGCATCATCAATCCCGAATAGAATTGTGCTTTCTCCGCTTTTCCTCTCAAATCATCGTTTCGAGCAGAAAAATCATCTTCCACCTTCCTTTCATGGCCAAACACCTTTACCACTTTTTGTCCGCTGATCATTTCTTCCACATAACCGTTCAATGCTCCCAACGAATCTTGTTGTGCTTTAAAATATTTTCTGCTTCTACTTACTATGCCCTTGGCGCTAAGAAACATTAATGGCACAGTAATTAAAGTTACCAAAGTAAGTACCGGACTAATAAAAATCATCAATGCAAAGATACCTATTAATGTAAGCGCGCTGGAAAGCATATCGCTCAAACTATCTGTAAGCGCTTCGCTGATACGATCGATATCATTGGTAAAACGGCTCATTAAATCCCCATGTTGATGTGTATCAAAGTAAGGAATCGGCAAATATTCCATTTTAGTAAACAATTCGGTACGCATACGGGCTACCGTTCGCTGACCTATTTTATTAAGTAATCTATATTGAATATAAACCGCAACAACTCCGGCCAGATAAATACCGGCCAATATAAGAAGTGTACGAACTAAACCCGGAAAGTCACCCGGAATAATATAATCATTTATAACAGGCCGAAGCATATACGACCCCAGAAGATTAGAAATTATACCAATAATTATAAGAATACCAATTACAAACAACAACCCTTTATCACATGCCAGGTACGACAGTAGCCTGCGGAAAGTTTTCTTTCCGTGCCTTGGTTTACCTGTATGTTTTAAATGATCGTTATGAGCCATGATGCTACAGTTTCTGTGAATTATAAATTTCTTTGTACATATCCGAATGCTCCATTAACACAGATGGTTTATCCATTGCATTGATTTCGCCCTCTTCCAGTATTATCACTTTATCAGCAGATTGCATTGTATTGATTCGTTGCGTGATGATAAATACCGTTGTATTCATCAGTAATTGATGAAGATTATTCCTTATTTTCAATTCTGTTTCCGTATCAACGGCACTGGTACTGTCATCGAGAATCAGTATTTTGGGCCTTCTTAGTAATGCCCGCGCAATACAAA
Organism: Bacteroides sp.; assembly: GCA_036724805.1. GTDB lineage: Bacteria > Bacteroidota > Bacteroidia > Bacteroidales > Bacteroidaceae > Bacteroides. The sequence goes on along the minus strand of DAIMFE010000003.1, from coordinate 62,945 downwards.
TACGTTGCTTTTGGCCACCCGAAACATTTACACCGCCTCTTCCCAACACGGTATCGTATCCTTCGGAAAAAGACATGATAAAATCGTGAGCCTCGGCAGCTTTGCAAGCTTCTACCAATTCATCCATCGTTGCATCTTGTTTGCCCCAGCGAAGATTATTTGCTATAGTGCCGGTAAACAATTCGTTCTTCTGCAAAACCATTCCTATTTTAGAATGGAGCTCATCGAGGTTATAATCTTTCACAGGGATATCATCAATTCTGATTTCACCCTGAGTTACATCATACAAACGGGGAATAAGTTGCACCATGGAGCTTTTGGCCGATCCTGTTGCACCAACAACCGCAACTGTTTCACCGGGGTTTACGTGAAAGGTGATATTTTTCAATACATCCGTTTCGCCTCCTTTATAGCGGAAACAAACATTCTGAAAGGATATTCCTCCTTTTTCAATCCGGTATTTATTTAAAAGCCCTTCGGGAGTATTGGTAAGAGATGGGTCTGTATTTAAAACTTCTGTAATGCGCCTGGATGAAGCAGAAGCACGGGCAAAACTCATTATTATCATGGAGAGCATCATAAGGGCCATTAATACCTGCATAACGTAGTTTACAAAGGATATCAACGCTCCTACTTTTAATTCGCCTTGCATTACTTCCCGGCCGCCCATCCATAAAATAGCAATAATGGATATATTCATTACCAATTGCATCACCGGAAACAGGGTTACTATTATATTTGAAGCTTTAATTACTATGTCGCAAAGTTCTTCATTGCTCCGCCCAAATTTCTTTATTTCGAAATCTTCGCGAACAAATGATTTAACCACCCGAATGTTAATAAGATTCTCACGAACCACTTCATTTAACTGATCTATCTTTTGCTGTACTTTCAAAAAGAATGGAAAACCTTTCTTTAGTATAAAATAAATACCAATACCCAATACCGGAATAGCCGCTAAAAGAATCACCGCGAGATGTGTATTTATGCGCACTACAAAAAAAACAGCCATAATAAGCATCATGGGTGCGCGTAGCATTATGCGCATAGCCATTAATATTACTTGCTGAATGCGGGTTATATCATTGGTTAACCGGGTGATTAGCGAAGCCGGACTGAAGAAATCGATATCATTAAATGAGAGGTTTTGTATCTTACTGAAAAGAGTATTTCTTAAATCGGTACCGAATCCTATGGATGTACGCGAAGAGATATAAACATTAATTACTGTAAAAAGAAGTCCGCCAATAGATACCAAAACCATGTATGTACCCGTAGTAGATATCACAGAGAGATTATTCATCATCACTCCTTCGTCTACAATTTTTGCCATAAACATGGGTTGTATGGTTTCGCATATTACTGCAACCAAGACAAGCAGGGGACTTACCGCCAGGCTTATCTTATATTTTTTCAATATTTGCCAATACTTCTTCATGCAATTTGCAGCAAAGATAGGAGTTTCTCTGTGAATTAACTTATCTTTGCAATGATTTCAATTTATAATAACACAACACCATTTAGAATGTTCGCCCTTAAAAAACGCCAATATCATCTGTAGGGCTATCTTCATCGTAAAGTTTATTGAATATATTGGGGTTGGTATGCCCCTACACCATGCGGCATACCAAGAGAACGCAGGTGTTCTCCCAAGAGGACGTAGGTATTCTGATTAATTAATGGACATTTAGATAAATAAAAGCCGCTTCCCTCATACAAGGAAAACGGCTATAAAACAGATATATTAAAACTTATTATTACAACTTCTTCACAGTAACATTTACCTGCGAATCGATATCCATCGGTATTTCCATTCCGTTAGCAGAGACCTTTCCACTTGCTTTTTGATTCATTTTAGATACCATTGGCAAGCCGGTTTTAACATCAAATTCAATAGTGCCGCTTTGAGTGCCGGTTATCTGCCCACCCATACCGTTTATGGTAGAAGTAACATCAGCGATTGCCGTACCGGCATCAGCAGATTTGAGATTATAGGTAGTATTTAAGTCCATATTCATGCCACCTGCTCCCGTTTTCTGAACAACATTCCATGAATCTCCGGGTTTAACAGCTTTTGTGGGATATATTTTGAAACTTTGTTCGAAAGTAGATTTCATGGCATCATCACTGAACTGCTGTGATAGCTGTTGGGTAACTTGCTGACTAACCATATCATTACCTACTGCTTTGGCCATATCATTAATGATCTCTTTCATTCCTGCCACAGATTTTACCGAGCCATCGGGTAATAGCGTAACAGTGAATTTTTTATTCAAAAGACTTCCGAATATTTTCGCCATCATTTCATCAATAGTGTTAGCCGGGGTAGCATTACTTTTTGAATCGTACGTCATATTCATCATTGCGCTTACAAGATTATATGAAACATCTTTGTACATCATCTCCAGCCTTGTTTCGGTTGCTGTTTTCTCAACAACATCCATATTGTAAGAAAGAATCATTGTTTGGTTCACATCCATTTTCTGGCCCATAATTGTTTGATTTATCTTTTGGATCATCTCCATTTGATATTCATATTTGCTTCCTTTGTCAGGATTGAATTTAAGGGTTATCTGCGCCATAGCCGTTAGTCCCAGGCAAACCCAAAATACAAGGAATAAAGATTTTTTCATTTTCGTAATTTATGTAGTTTAAGATACAAATATAATTGTTTTAATTTAATATTTAAATTTTTAGGATAAGTTACACAACTTATGGAAACTTTCAACTTATTTACGTAGCTTTGCATACCTCCAAAATTTAACAGTTATGAGAATTCTCTACTATATCTATCAAATATGTATTGCATTGCCAATTCTATTGATTCTAACCATTTTGACAGCTTTAGTAACCATTATCGGTTCATTAATTGGTGGAGCTCATATCTGGGGATATTATCCCGGTAAGATGTGGTCGATATTAATATGTTTTTTTCTCCTGATCCCTGTTAAGGTTAAAGGCAGAGAGAAGGTTAAAAAGAGAACTTCGTATGTTTTTGTATCTAACCATCAGGGTGCTTTCGATATCTTTTTGATTTATGGCTTTTTAGGACGTAATTTTAAGTGGATGATGAAAAAGAGCCTTCGTAAATTACCGTTCGTTGGCAAAGCCTGCGAAAGTGCCGGACATATTTTCGTAGACCGTTCGGGACCCAAAAAAATACTTCAAACGATAAAACAGGCCAGAGGGTCGCTGAAAGATGGCATTTCATTGGTAGTGTTCCCCGAAGGAGCCCGCACTTTTACCGGCCACATGGGTTATTTCAAAAAAGGAGCTTTCCAATTGGCAGACGATCTGCAACTGGCAGTAGTTCCTCTTACCATCGACGGATCTTTTGAAGTGCTGTCAAGAACCGGGAAATGGGTATCTCCGCATAAAATGATTTTAACCATTCACGATCCTATTCTCCCTAAAGGCAAAGGTATGGAAAACATCAAAGAAACTATGGCAGAAGCTTACGCCGCGGTTCAAAGCGCTTTGCCCGAAAAATACAAAGGAATGGTTCAAAATGATGATCAGGAGGTGGAATAACACGTTTTATCTGACATGAACCGTTGCTTTAATCCGTTCAAAACAATGCATTTCTTAAGAAAAAGCAAATAAATTTGCAACTATGTTGTTTTTTATCCGAATAAAAACTATCTTTCACGACAAAATTACTCGGTATGAAAAACGTCACATCCAACGAAGTTCTCTCTTGGGCACAAACATTTCTGGGAAAAGCCGAAAAGCAATTATCAACGGCAGAAATTAAAGAACAAAAGATGTTCGCATCTTTAGTAACAAATCCGAAAAATAAAGTTATTCTAACCAAACTGCTAGATGAATCATCGCAGATAAGGGACACTAAAACGCTATCCGAAAGGATGAAAGTTATCTTTACCGAATATGGAGTTCCTTCTTTTATGGGAAAAACATATGAGTATTTGGGAATCCTTTTCAGAGAATTCGGTTATCTTTTCGATTTTATCGCTGTTCCTATTTTTAAAGATGTACTCCGTAAAGAAACCGGGAAAATAATAATAAAAGAAGAACGCCCGGCACTTACCAAACATTTAAGTAATCGTTGGAAAGATAATATCGGCCAAAATGTAAATCTTCTGGGAGAAGTGGTTTTGGGAGACGGTGAAGCAAATAAACGCTACGAGCATTACCTGGAATCACTTACCGAACCGGACATTAATTATATTTCTGTTAAGCTATCCGGCATATATGCCCAACTGCATCCGCTTAGTTACGAAAAAAGTAAAGAAGATTTATGCGCATTAATGACTAACATTTATCTACAGGCAATAAAGAATCCATATACCGATCATAATGGTAAGAAATCACCGAAATTCGTGAATCTGGATATGGAAGAATACAAAGATACAGAATTAACGCTGGATGTATTTACTACGGTAATGGCCTTACCCGAATTTAAAAATTATACCGCGGGTATTGTTGTACAAGCTTATTTACCCGATGCTATCTTCTTTTACGAAACACTTTTGGAATTTGCTAAAAAGCGGGTAGCTAACGGAGGAGCTCCCATAAAAGTACGCTTAGTAAAAGGCGCCAACCTACAGATGGAAACAATTCAATCTTCAGTAAAAGGATGGGCCAACCCTATTTTACCAAGTAAAGTTGATGTGGATGCTAATTACATGCGAATATTGGATATAGCACTTCAACCGGAGAATGCAAAAGTTATCCACATGGGTATAGCTTCTCATAATTTCTTTACTATCGGCTATGCATTTTTGTTAGGCAAAGCAAATGGAGTAGAAAATTATATCACTTTCGAAATGCTCGAAGGGATGGCGAATCATTTGCCCCGAGCGATGAAAGAACTCGGCAAACAAGTTATTTTATATACACCGGTGGTTAAGAAGGAGCATTTTCTGAATGCGGTATCTTACCTTGTACGCCGATTAGACGAAAATACCGGGGAAGATAATTTCCTTACTTATTCCTTCAATCTTTCCCTTCATAGTAAAGAATGGGATTTCCTCTCCAACCAATTCTTAGAAGCTTATGCTAAAAAAGACGAAGTAAAACCAACTGTATTCCGTACACAAAACAGAACAAAAAAGCCGGAGCACGTAACAGATATTAATGTATTCAAAAATGAGCCCGACACTGATCTGGATTTAACCGAAAACCGAAATTGGGCACTGGAAGCATTGAAGAAATGGGAAACCGAAGTTAGAGACAGTAATTTTGTGATTCCGGTGCAAATAGGGGATAAAGAAGTAATCACTGATGCGAAAAAGAAATATTACGACAGGAGCAGCAATGACGAAGTATGCTTTTGCGAACTCAATATGTCATCTCAAGAGCAGGTGGAAGAAATTTTGGCAATTGCTGAAAAAGATTCATCAGCATGGAGAAAAACTTCCTTGAACGACAGGAATAAAATTCTTCATAAAACAGCGGATATTATCAGCGAACGCCGTGGTGATTTGATTGCCTGCATGTCTGCCATTACCGGAAAAACATTTATGGAAGGAGATGTAGAGGTATCGGAAGGAACAGATTTCTGTCGTTTTTACCCTATCAGCATGAAAGTATTCGAAGAGTTGAATTCTGTTACTTATGCCCCCAAAGGGATTATATTGGTAATTCCGCCCTGGAACTTTCCATTCGCTATTCCGGTGGGTGGAGTAGCAGCCGGGCTAGCCGGTGGCAATACCGTTCTATTGAAACCTGCTACTGTAGCATTTCCTATCGCATGGCTGTTTGCACAATGCTTTTGGGATGCCGGCGTGCCAAAAGATGCTTTACAAGTAATCTGCCCTGCCGAGAGAAGTTCGTTAAATTGGTTATCAGCCCACCCAAGCATAAAGCACATTATTCTTACCGGTGGTACAGACACAGCATTTAAACTCCTAAAAAACAGTCCCAAAACTCCGCTTTCTGCAGAAACGGGCGGTAAAAACGCAATTATAGTTACTGCCAGTGCCGATCAGGATCATGCTATTTTGAATATCGTATCTTCGGCATTCAGTAATGCCGGACAAAAATGTTCGGCTTGTTCGCTCTTACTGCTGGATAAACGAACCTATGATGACCCGGTTTTCCATTCAAAACTAAAAGATGCGGTTACAAGTATGCACACCGGCAGTGTTTGGAATCCCGACAATATTATCGGTCCGATGATTAGCAATGATAACGATAAACTGCTTCATGCTATCGAACATTTAGAAGAAGGAGAATCATGGCTCGTACCGCCCGTTTTCCTTGATGAAAAGAATTATATTCTGAAACCCTGTGTTAAATGGGGAGTTAAACCGGGTAGTTATACTTTCCGCACCGAATTATTTGCTCCATTATTATCTGTAGTTTGTATTGATAATCTGGAAGAAGGATTAAAATACGCTAATTCAACTGAATACGGATTAACTTCGGGTTTACAATCACTCGATGAAAGAGAAATCGCACTCTGGAAAGATAAAATTGAAGCAGGAAATCTTTATATTAATCGGGGAATAACCGGAGCTATAGTACGCCGACAGCCGTTTGGCGGAATGAAACGATCCGCTTTTGGAGCCGGAATTAAAGCCGGCGGTCCTAATTACGTTTCGTGTTTCGTGAAATTTACAGAGAAAGAAATTCCGCAAATGCCCATTAAAGCGCTCTCTCCCTTCAAAGAAGAACTAAAGGAAATCCTCCCGGTTTCCGAAATAAATCGTTTACAGTTTGCATACATCAATTATGAACAAGCATGGAAGCATGAATTTTCGGTAGAACGCGATGTTAGTAATATTGTGGGAGAATTAAATACCTTCCGCTATTTACCTCTTAAGCTTGTAGCTTTTTACATTCAGGATACGGATAATCCGGCTGATGTATTTTTATCGCTATATGCAGCAGGTAAAGCCCGAACAAAGGTTTTACTGGCAGTTTCGCCTACGAATCCTTATATAGAAATATTTAAAACCATTGCTCATAAATATCCGGAATTACAACTGGCAATCTATAACAATGATGATTTCATTGAAGACATGGTGAAATTTGAACGTATTCGTAGTTTCACTGCCGATATCCCCGATTCTTTATATAAAAAAGCTGCGGAACTGGGTTTGTATATAGTTACCGACAAACCTGTTGTTGAAGGGCGCATTGAAATTCTCCATTATCTAAAGGAGCAAAGCATTGCATACGAATACCATAGGTATGGAAGTATTATTGAGGAACCTAAGATTAGATGATAAAGTAGTAATTACGAATATATTTTTCTGAAAAGAGTGTTTAACCAGTTGACGCGTAACCTAAACCAACGGCGGGTACTGCTTTGCTTTCCTCCAAAGTGAAGAACAAAAGTTCGGAATCCATGTTTCTGGAAAGGTAAACCTACATCCATAAATTCCAGATGACGGCATCCCCTGGCTTTAGCATCTTTAAGTGCCATCCAAATAGCCAGGATTCCGGGATTTTGTTTCGGATATTTCTTCGTCATTCCTCCGGAAAACCAGAGGTAAGCATTATCCTTTGTATAGACACAGCACGATCCACCTATTATTTTCTCTTTATATTTTACGATGTAAATTTTGGCCAGGTCTTTACTGATGAGCCATTTGTTTAAAAGTTTAAAGAATTGCAGACTGGGAAAATATTTGCGAATTTTAAAGGAATAAATCCTATGAAGCATTTTAGAAAACTCCTGTATTTCATCAATCGTTTGGGCTTCCATAACCTGTGCTCCATTCTTTAAACCCATTTTCACCTGCCGCAACCGCGAAGGATTTAATCTTTCTTCAATACTATCTACACTATGAAGAGAGTTTCTAACCCTTGCCCAATTTATAGCAAAATATTTATTTGCGCGAAAATGTTTGTATCCATCCAAAGCATGTTCCAGGTTTCGGAATTCAATTATAAAAGCATTTCGCAATGCTTCTGTAGTAAGATGTCCCAGTATCTCACCAAACACAGTTTCTTTATCAATATTTTCTCCAAAATAGTCACCGGAACCATAAATTTCACACCGCCTGCCCAAAGATGATGGCATTATATAGGTATGCCTGCGAATTACTGCTAACAATTTCGCAACAGGTTTATCTTCAAAAGATGCAACAATAAATAATGGTTCATATCCGGATGCTGCCTCGTACATAAGAAACAGATCCTTGGAATGGAATATATTATCCCCCGGTAAATCGGGTATATCCTTTCCTTTATAATATGAGGTTAATTTTAATGGCATTAATACAAAATTATGCTATTTTTATGACATAACGTAATTTGGTAGCATTTAGTTTCTAAATTCTTACTTCTAAATTCTTGCTTCTTAAATCTCACTTCATTATCTTTGCATAGTCTGTACATGGATATCCCCCCTGAAATTATTACTATATTTCAATCCTGTTTTCGACGAAATTTTATATTTAATACTTAACACACAATGTCCTTTGTAATTATTTTGTTTTGTCTGGCACTCCTTATAGTGCTTATCTCTTATTTTAAAGTAAATGCTTTCCTTGCATTCCTGCTGGTTTCCATTATCGCAGGCTTAGGTTTGAGAATCCCCCTTGAAAAGTTACCCGAATCCATAAATAACGGCATAGGCAGTATAATGAAAAGCTTAACACTTATCATTGTACTGGGGGCAATGCTCGGTAAGTTAGTTGCCGAAAGTGGCGCGGCAGGAAAAATAGCATCGGTAATGGTTGGAGCTTTTGGTGTAAAACATGTTCAATGGGGATTGATGATTACCGGATTTATTGTGGGTATTCCATTATTCTACGGCATTGGTTTTGTTTTACTTGTTCCATTAATCTTCTCTGTGGCCTACCAATACAAGCTCCCCGCAGTATACATAGGCCTACCCATGCTGGCAGCACTTTCTGTAACGCATGGTTTTCTACCCCCTCATCCTTCACCTGTTGCACTTACTGCATTATTTGAAGCAAACCTGGGAATGGTTCTAATTTATGGATTAATTGTGGCCATCCCTGCTATTATTCTGGCCGGTCCTGTTTTCTGCCGTTGGTTGAAAAGCATAAAAACCGGAGATGTATCCTTATTTAAGCAAAAGAAAGAAATAAACAGTAACCAAATTCCGGGAAAGCTTACTAGTATTTTTACAGCTATTCTGCCTGTAATTCTTTTAATTCTGGTAACTGTTATCCCGTTTTTATTCCCCAACATGAACCAAACTACAAAAGAAATCGTTGGTTTTATTGGTGATCCATCAATTGTAATGCTGGTAGCTGTTCTGGTAGCAACCTATACCTTAGGGCTTAAACAAGGTAAAAGCATTAAAGAAGTAATGGGTGTTTACGAAGAAGCCGTAAAAGATATCGCTATGATTTTATTGATCATTGCCGGTTCGGGAATCTTTAAACAAGTGATGGAAGACAGCGGAATTAGTCAGGAATTAGCTGTATCATTATTACAATTGCCTGTTCATCCATTAATCTTGGGTTGGGTTATCGCGGCAATCATCCGCGGATGTGTAGGTTCGGCAACAGTTGCAGGATTAACAGCAGCCGGAGTTTTAATCCCCTTGGTTGCCAAGTCTGGCATCGATGCCAACTTAATGGTACTTGCCGTTGGTGCCGGTAGTTTAATGTTCTCACACGTAAATGATGCCGGCTTCTGGATGTTTAAAGAATATTTTAATTTAAGTATGAAAGATACGCTCAAATCATGGTCGGTTATGGAAGCAATAGTCTCAATCGCAGGCCTGATTGGAGTGTTAATGTTATCATTAATAATAACTTCTTACTCCTAACCCTAAACAAATTAATTAAAAAAATGAGTGCTGATAAAAATTTAGAGAAATTGGGATTAAATCTCCCCCCTGCTCCTTCCCCACTTGGAGTTTACAAACCGTGTTTAATTGATGGTAAGTATCTTTATCTTTCCGGCCATGGTCCGGTTCAGGATGATAAATCCCTTATTATAGGTAGAATAGGGCGGGATATTACCATGGAAGAAGGCAAACTTGCCGCCCAACAAGTAGGACTTACTATGTTATCAACAATTAAAACCAACCTCGGCAGTTTAGATAAAGTAAAACGAGTAATTAAAGTACTGGGAATGGTAAATTGTACTCCGGAATTTGAGCGCCATCCATACATTATTAATGGATGCAGCGAATTATTTGCCGCAATTTGGGGAAATGACAACGGTGTGGGTACACGTAGCGCCGTAGGTTTTGGCTCATTACCCGATAATATTCCTGTAGAAATTGAAGCAATATTTGAACTCTATTAACCACAGATTGTGGTTGAAAAGCAGACTATTGATTTGGTAATAATTAGAAACATTATACCTCATAAAAGTGAACTATCATGAAAGATTGGTACCAAATAACGAATGTTGATAAAGTTGATTCTCCTGCTCTTGCTGTATATCCGGATCGCATAAAATACAACATTAATCTCGCTATAAATACAATAGGAGATGTTGATCGATTACGCCCTCACGTAAAAACGAATAAAATAAGCGAAGTTTGCCAAATGATGCTAGATGCGGGAATCAGCAAATTTAAATGTGCTACAATTCCCGAAGCGGAAATGCTTGCCAAATTAAAAGCACCCGATGTATTATTAGCTTATCAACCCGTGGGACCGAAAGTCGCGCGATTTATAAATCTCATAAAGACATATCCGGATACCTGTTTTTCCTGTTTAGTTGATAATGAAAATACTGCCGAGATTATATCTTCGGTATGCGTGGATGAAAGTTTGGTTCTGGATATTTTTATTGACATCAATGTAGGTATGAATAGAACAGGAGTTCTTCCGGAAAAAGCGATCGTTCTTGCTAAAAACATCCGCTTACTCTCCGGGATTAAATTAAAGGGAATTCATGCCTATGACGGTCATATTCATGACAACGACCTCCACCTTCGAAAGAATCAGGCAGATGAATCCTATCAGAAAGCTCTTGATGTTATTCATTCTTTAAAAACAGATTACAACTTTCCACTAACATTGATTATAGGAGGCACACCAACGTTTTCAATTCATGCAAAACGCAGTGAATGCGAATGCAGTCCCGGCACTTTTGTTTTCTGGGATTGGGGGTATAAAAAAATGATTGAAGAAATACCCTTCCAATATGCGGCAGTTGTAGTTGCCAGGGTTATATCCATCATAGATCAATACCACATCTGTATTGATCTTGGATATAAAGCTATTGCGGCAGAAAGTTCGCCCCCCCGGCTATGTTTCTTAAATGTTCCTGATGCCCTACAGCTATCGCAAAGCGAAGAACATTTGGTTTTAAAAGTTACCAACAGTAGAAAATACCCCATTGGCACTGTGTTTTATGGAATTCCATTACACATTTGCCCCACTGTTGCACTCTATGAAAAAGTACAAGTAGTAGAAAAGAATGAAAACACAACTAATTGGCGTGTTATTGCAAGAAAACGATAAAATGACCAATAAATAATTCCTTTAGAACTAAAATCAAACAAAAAAAACAAAAAAAGTAAAACATATCAACTCAATAGCATGAAAAAGCCTTTAATTATTGACGCACACCTCGATTTAAGCATGAATGCGCTTGAATGGAATAGAGATTTACGCAAATCTATAGAAGAAATTAACAACCGAGAAACAGGCATGACCGATAAACCGGACAGAGCTAAAGCAACCACTTGTTTTCCTGAAATGCGAAAAGGGAACATCGGATTGGTTGTTGCTACTCAAATCGGACGTTATGTTGAGCCGGGAAATCCACTTCCAGGTTGGAAATCACCAGAGCAAGCTTGGGCACAAACACAGGGGCAGCTTGCATGGTATAAAATAATGGAAGAAGAAGGCGAAATGAAAATGATTACCAACAAGAAAGAGTTGGAGGCGCATATTAACCTTTGGATGAATGATGAATCTAACGAAAATAAACCAATCGGCTACATATTAAGTATAGAAGGAGCCGACTCTTTTGTGCGCCCGGAATTTGTTGAAAGGGCCTATGAATACGGGCTACGGGCTGTTGGTCCGGCTCATTATGGATCAGGAAGATATGCCAATGGCACCGACTCATCGGGCAAATTAAATGGTATGGGGCAAGAATTACTCCGTAGAATGGATAACCTGGGAATGATATTGGATGTAACCCATCTGTGCGATGATGCTTTTTGGCATGCAATGGATTTATATAAAGGAAATATGTGGGCAAGCCACAATAATTGTCGCGCTATAGTTAATCATAACAGGCAATTCAGTGATGAAATGATCAAAATTCTTGCCGAAAGAGACGCTGTTATTGGAGTGGCTTTGGATGCCTGGATGATGGTACCCAACTGGGTTAGAGGAGTTTCAACACCGGAAAGCATGAATTGTACACTGGAAATTATGGCCGATAATATTGATCATATATGCCAGATAACCGGAAATGCAGATCATGTTGCAATCGGGAGCGATCTCGATGGAGCATTCGGACGCGAGCAATGTCCTTATGATCTTCATACAATTGCAGACTTACAAAAACTACCGAAAATATTGGCTAAACGGGGATACAACACCGAGGATATACAGAAAATAGCTAATGGTAACTGGTTGAGATTCATTGAGAAAGCATTATAATTCCTAAATAAGTCAAAGTTCGGAACAAACAACGTAAGTGTTGCTTCAAATGCACGTTGCATTTTCTCAAATGCAACGTGCATTTTCAAATTACAACGTTGCTGTTGAGGCAAATGCAACGTGCTATTGGGAGAAATGCAACGCGCATTTTGATTAGAAAACTTTGGGTAAATAAATAATTTCTGCCTCCAATAACACTAATGGATATTTTGGGGTAATAAGGTAAGTCCATAAAAAAATGGAAACTCCTCACGGAGGTTCCATTCTTCTTCACTTTAGCATTTTGTTTATTTAAAACAGACTTCTTGAAATTGTATAATCATGCATCCGGCGAGAGAGAGATTTTCCGGAAAATCATACAACCTAATTCATCCGATGTTACGTTTCTAAGGTGTAAGGGTGAACAACGACTAATTGAGCGACTGAGACAGCGAACTGCATTTTGGAGTGCTACACCCTTGAAAGTAACCATTGCTAAAATGAAATTAGTAACATTAGACTTTTGTCATAATCTCGTGTTGAGCTAGGTCAATCATTCATTACTTAAGGTTAACGATACAAAAGTATGCATTTTAACTACTAGCGCCAAAGTTTTTTTAAGTTTAAAATGTTCTATTTGTCTTCAAAAAAACGCCGTATTTCTTGTTTTTAATTAATGCCTTAATTATCATATATATACAGAAAAGAAATAATTGAAATTATTCACCCACAATATAATTAATTTGATTTCTTTTTATTTTAGAAGTATATCCCCTACCTTTGTTTTCTAAATCAAACATTCCAAAAAGATAGAAAATTAACAATATGGATAACTTCTACGAACTGATAAAATCGCGCAGGAGTATGCGCAAGTTTACCGATAAAGAATTAACGCAGGAAGAAGTGGTAAATTTACTAAAAGCCGCATTGATGGCTCCTACCTCTAAACGCTCTAACCCATGGCAATTTATAGCAATTGATGATAAAGAAACGCTTGAAAAATTATCGCATTGCAAAGAACATGGAGCAGCTTTCGTTGCAGATGCAACTTTAGCAATTGTAGTTACTGCCGATCCGTTAGCTAGTGCTGTATGGATCGAAGATGCCTCAATTGCATCCATAATGATACAACTTCAAGCTGAAGATCTTGGTTTGGGCAGCTGCTGGGTACAAGTGCGGGAAAGATTCACTGCTCAAGGAGAACCGTCAAACGATTATGTTCACGAAATATTGGAGATACCATTGCAATTACAGGTAGTTTCTATTATTGCGATTGGGCATAAAGGTATGGAACGGAAACCATTTAATGAAGAAAATCTTCAATGGGAAAAAGTGCATATTAATAAGTATGGTGCAAAATAGTGCACCAAAATAAATAAGGATGATAAAAAGAAGCATTCAAGATACGCCTATAGCAATAATTGGAGCAGGAAATCTGGGATTTAATCTGGCCATGGCATTGTATAAACATGGTTTCAGAGTGATTCAGATTTATAGCCGCACCGAAGAATCGGCCAAACCACTTGCCGATAAAATTGAATCGGAATGGACAACAAATATTCAGGAAATAACCACCAAAGCCGCAATCTATTTTGTTGCGCTCAAAGATAGTATTCTTGAAGAATTTATTCCTCACATTGTTAAGGGGCGCGAATCCGCATTATGGGTACATACGGCAGGAAGCGTTCCGATGAGCATTTGGGCTAATTACGCTAGTCGGCATGGCGTATTCTACCCAATGCAAACATTCAGCCGACAATGCGAAGTGAGCTTCAAGGAACTATCTATTTTTATCGAAGCCGCTACCAGCGATGATGCTAATATGCTGAAAGCCGTTGCACAATCGCTAACGAAAAAAGTATATGAGATTGATTCCGAAAATCGGAAAAAGATTCATCTGGCGGCTGTGTTTGCTTGTAATTTTGTGAATCATATGTATAATCTATCCAACGATATACTCAAAACTGCGGATATACCTTTTGATGTTCTTTTACCATTAATAGAAGAAACGGCTCGTAAGATTCACGAACTCACCCCACAAGAAGCGCAAACAGGTCCGGCGGTTCGTTATGATAAAAATATTATTGATAATCATCTGGCTTTGCTCAATGGCAAACCTTACATGCAGGAAATCTACCGACTGATTTCTCAAAGCATCTACAACCACACCATAAAGTCATAAATCAAAGAAATACTTAATATGTCTACAATAAACTATGATTTAACCCGTATTAAAGCATTGGTATTCGATGTTGATGGTGTACTGAGCAGTGATGTTATGCCGCTTCATCCTTGTGGAGAGCCGATGCGTACAGTTAGTGTAAAAGATGGTTATGCCCTACAATTGGCTGTTAAGCAAGGGCTTATTATCGGAATTATAACCGGAGGAAAAACAGATTCTGTACGTAAGCGATTTGAATCATTGGGTATAAAAGACATTTATATGGGTTCGTGCGTGAAGATACATGATTACCGGAATTTCCGCGATAAACATGGACTTAAAGACGAAGAAATCCTTTATATGGGCGATGATATTCCCGATTGGGAAGTGTTAAAAGCCTGTGGCTTACCCTGCTGTCCAAAAGATGCTGTGCCCGATATAAAGCAAATTGTTCGCTATATTTCACATTATACAGGCGGCAATGGCTGTGGGCGCGATGTTCTCGAACAAGTTTTACGAGCACAAAGCAAATGGCTTGCCGATAATGCATTTGGCTGGTAGCGGCAAACAGCAACGCACTGCAACGAAGTTTTAAAATTACTTATACTTCTTAGTAAATGAAAAACGATCTACTTAAAAACTTTAAATACAATATTATATTAGCATCTGCTTCGCCACGCAGACAGGAACTCCTCACCGGACTGGATATTGATTTCAAAATAAAGATTCTCCCCGATCTGGACGAATCATATCCCGATACACTTCAGGGAGAAGACATCCCCTTATATATATGCCGTTCTAAAGCCGAAGCCTATAAATCTTCCATAAATCCAAACGAGTTAGTAATTACTGCCGACACTATTGTATGGCTGGATGGCAAAGTTCTGGGAAAACCTCACGATGAAACAGATGCAAAAGAAATGCTAAAACGGCTATCCGGTAAAACGCATATTGTAATAACCGGCGTATGCCTCACTACAACCGAATGGCAAAAAAACTTCGCAGCAACTACTGAGGTTTCTTTTGATAACCTTACGGATAAGGAAATAGAGTATTATGTACAAAAATATCGTCCGATGGATAAGGCTGGGGCGTATGGAGTTCAGGAGTGGATTGGATATATTGGAGTCAATGGATTGAAAGGAAGTTTTTATAATGTGATGGGGCTGCCAATACAAAGATTATACAGGGAATTGGTAAAGCTGTAATCCGCATGCTATAGGCACCCTATCGGAACACTCGCAAAAGAACCCTTACTACACTCCGGATAAAACCAATCCCAGTACAATCCTAGACTTCATTTTAACATCATTTTTATGCGAAAAACACCCAAACTTAATTGCGGAAATATTTCTTTATTAGCCAATTAATCGTTTACTTTGTGCTGTTTTTTATTAAATAACACACAATTGAATAAAATTAATTTATATTGTTATGAAGATTTCACATATCGAGCATTTGGGAATCGCCGTGAAAAGCATTGAAGAGGCACTTCCCTATTACGAAAATGTTTTAGGATTGAAATGTTACAACATCGAAACAGTTGAAGACCAGAAAGTTAAGACTGCCTTCCTGAAAGTAGGCGACACCAAGATTGAATTACTTGAACCTACAAGCCCTGAAAGCACTATTGCCAAGTACCTTGAAAACAAAGGCCCGGGAATCCATCACATTGCTTTTGCAGTAGAAGATGGCGTTGCAAACGCATTGGCCGATGCCGAAGCAAATGGCGTTCGTTTGATCGATAAAGCCCCACGCAAAGGCGCCGAAGGATTGAATATAGCATTTCTTCACCCAAAATCAACACAGGGAGTGCTTACCGAATTGTGTGAATCGTAATTAATATTCTAAATTCTTAAATATAAAACAATGAGTAACCAACTTGAAAAGGTAAGAG
The DNA here is from genome assembly GCA_036724805.1 of Bacteroides sp. Classification (GTDB taxonomy): domain Bacteria; phylum Bacteroidota; class Bacteroidia; order Bacteroidales; family Bacteroidaceae; genus Bacteroides. The sequence goes on along the minus strand of DAIMFE010000003.1, from coordinate 46,381 downwards.
AGCTTATTGAGCTACGTGCTAAAGCTCGTGTAGGTGGTGGCGAAAAGGCTATTGAAAAACAACACGCAAAAGGCAAATACACCGCTCGCGAGCGTATTGCCATGCTTTTGGACGAAGGTAGTTTCGAGGAACTCGACATGTTTGTTGAGCACAGATGTACCAACTTCGGACAAGAGAAAAAACACTTTCTGGGTGACGGTGTGGTAACCGGATATGGTACCATCGAAGGAAGACTAGTTTATGTTTTCGCACAGGATTTCACTGTGTTTGGTGGTTCGCTATCGGAAACCATGTCACTGAAAATATGTAAAGTAATGGATATGGCTATGAAAATGGGGGCTCCTGTCATTGGTATCAATGACTCGGGTGGCGCTCGTATACAGGAAGGCATTAATGCCCTTGCCGGTTATGCCGAAATTTTCCAACGCAATATTATGGCATCGGGTGTGATTCCACAAATCTCAGGAATCTTTGGCCCATGCGCAGGTGGTGCAGTGTACTCTCCTGCCCTAACAGACTTCACTTTAATGACAGAAGGCACTTCTTATATGTTCCTTACCGGTCCTAAAGTGGTTAAAACCGTAACCGGTGAAGATGTTACGCAAGAAGAACTTGGTGGTGCAAGCGTACACGCTACAAAATCGGGTGTAACTCATTTTACTGCTGCTACAGAAGAAGAAGGCTTAGGAATGATTCGTCGTTTGCTTAGCTATCTTCCACAAAATAATCTTGAAGAATCTCCATTGCTTAACTGTACAGACCCAATCGACCGTCTGGAAGATTCCTTGAATGATATAGTTCCTGACAGCCCTAACAAGCCTTATGATATGTACGAAGTAATCGCTGCTATCGTTGATAATGGTGAATTTATGGAAGTACAACCTGATTATGCTAAAAACATCATTATCGGTTTTGCACGTTTCAACGGACAGTCGGTAGGTGTTGTTGCTAACCAACCTAAATACCTGGCAGGGGTTCTTGATAGCAACGCTTCACGTAAAGGCGCGCGTTTCGTTCGTTTCTGCGATGCTTTCAACATTCCTTTAGTTACTTTGGTTGACGTTCCGGGATTCCTTCCGGGTACAGGACAAGAGTACAACGGCGTTATTCTTCATGGCGCTAAGTTGCTTTATGCCTATGGTGAAGCTACAGTTCCTAAAGTAACTGTAACGCTGCGCAAATCTTATGGTGGTTCGCACATCGTAATGAGCTGTAAACAACTTCGCGGTGATATGAATTATGCATGGCCAACTTCCGAAATCGCTGTAATGGGTGGTGCCGGAGCTGTTGAAGTGCTTTACGCTCGCGAAGCTAAAGAAGCCGCCGATCCTGCCGCATTCATGGCCGAAAAAGAAGCTGAATACACCAAATTGTTTGCTAATCCTTACAATGCTGCTAAATACGGTTATATTGATGATGTTATCGAACCAAGAAACACTCGTTTCCGGGTTATTCGCGCATTGCAGCAGCTGCAAACCAAAAAATTGTTGAACCCGGCTAAAAAGCATGGTAATATTCCACTCTAATTTAGTAATAAGTATTAAGTGATAAGTGATAAGTACGATACTTCATGGTAAACTTAAAACTTAGAGCTTAAAACTAAAAACTTAAAATGTATGAATAAAAAAAGAATTGGGATATTTATCGCGTTGGTAGCAGCTTTCTGTCTGGGTGTTCAGGCACAAAGTACAACAAGTATGCGTATCAATGAGATTTTAGTGGTAAATAACGAAAACTTTCAGGATGATTATGGGCTTCATAGTTCCTGGATTGAGTTATTCAACACCTCATTTGCATCCGTAAATATAGGCGGTTGTTTTCTTACCGATGACTTAAAGAATCCCACAAAATATCCTATTCCAAAAGGAGATGTGATGACACTTATTAAACCTCGTCAGCACACATTATTCTGGGCCGATGATATGCCCAATAGGGGAACTTTTCATGTTAGTTTTAAACTCGACCCTAATAAAGACAATTTTATCGCATTATTTGATTCGAACGGAAAAACCCTGATCGACTCTGTTACTGTTCCTAAAGGACAGATTGCGGATCATTCATGGGCACGTTTTGATGATGGTAATAAACAATGGGTTCAGAAAGGCGGTAGCGAGAGAAGTTACGTAACTCCGAGTACCAACAACATGACTTTGGATAAAAATCAGAAGATTGAAAATTTCAAAGAGCACGACTCGGTTGGTGTCATTATGGCAATCACAGCGATGCTGGTAGTATTTTTTGGTTTGATCGTTTTATATCTGTCATTCAAATTTGTTGGTAATCTGTCTGTTAAGATGGGTAAACGCAATGCTATGAAAGTTCATGGAATTACTAATAAAGAAGAAGCAAAAGACTTAAAACTTGGTCAGCGCTCTGGCGAAGAATTTGCGGCTATCTCTATGGCAATGCATGAGTATTATGAAGATGTCCACGACTTCGAAGATATGATCATTACCATTAATAAGGTGAAAAAAACATATTCTCCATGGAGTTCGAAGATTTACACATTGCGTGAAACACCTAGAAGATAATTGAAAATTGAAAATTGAAAATTTATGAAAGAATATAAATATAAAATCAACGGCAACCCATACACTGTGGTAATTAAGGATGTTGAAGATAACATTGCCCATGTTGAGGTTAACGGCACTTATTATAAAGTTGAAATGGACAAGCCGGCTCCTGCTGCTACAAAAAAAATAACCCGTCCTGCAGCTCCTCCTAAAACCGAAAGTGGTGATCCTGTAGTAGCATCAGCACCCAAAGCAGCTAAGAAAGAAACTGTTAAATCTCCACTTCCGGGTGTAATCCTTGATATTAAGGTAAAGGAAGGGGATGCAATTAAAAAAGGACAAACAGTTATTATTCTTGAAGCGATGAAGATGGAAAACAACATCAACGCCCATAAAGATGGTAAGGTAACTACTATTAATGTAAGAACAGGAGATTCTGTATTGGAAGGTGCAGACCTCATAACTATTGAATAACTATGGGAGATTTTTTAACTTTCTTAGGTAACAACTTTGCAGATTTCTGGACTTACACCGGTTTTTCAAACGCGACCCCGGGACATTTCATAATGATTGCAATTGGTATCTTCTTTATTTACCTTGCTGTAGCTAAAGAATTTGAACCCATGCTTCTGATCCCTATTGGTTTCGGTATGCTGGTTGGAAATATTCCATTTAATCTCGATGCAGGGCTTCAAGTAGGTATCTACGAAGAAGGTTCTGTACTAAATATCCTGTACCAAGGGGTTACTTCCGGATGGTATCCGCCTCTTATCTTCCTTGGAATTGGGGCGATGACAGACTTTTCGGCACTTATTTCTAATCCTAAATTGATGTTGATTGGTGCTGCTGCTCAGTTTGGTATTTTCGGTGCCTATATTATTGCCTTATTAATGGGCTTCGAACCTAACCAAGCCGGTGCTATCGGTATTATCGGTGGCGCGGATGGTCCTACGGCTATCTTCCTTTCATCCAAACTTGCTCCTAACCTGATGGGTGCTATTGCGGTATCGGCCTATTCCTATATGGCGCTTGTACCTGTAATACAACCACCAATCATGCGTTTGTTTACAACAAGCAAAGAAAGGGTTATCCGTATGAAACCTCCACGTGTAGTTTCTCATACAGAGAAAGTAATGTTCCCGATTATCGGTATGTTGCTTACCTGTTTCCTTGTGCCTTCAGGTTTGCCATTGTTGGGTATGCTTTTCTTCGGTAACTTATTGAAAGAAAGTGGTGTAACCCGTCGTTTGGCTAATACTGCAAGCGGCCCGTTGATTGATACTATCACTATTTTATTGGGATTAACCGTGGGTGCTTCTACACAGGCTTCTCAGTTCTTAACCCTTAACTCTATCTTGATTTTCGGTTTGGGAGCTATCTCATTTATCATTGCTACTGCTTCGGGAGTATTGTTTGTTAAGTTCTTCAACTTGTTCTTGAAGAAAGATAACAAGATCAATCCGCTTATCGGTAATGCCGGGGTATCTGCTGTACCCGACTCAGCACGTATTTCGCAGGTTATCGGTTTGGAATACGATCCAACCAACTACTTGTTGATGCACGCTATGGGTCCTAACGTAGCAGGTGTAATCGGTTCGGCGGTTGCTGCCGGTATTCTTCTTGGATTCTTAATGTAATTTCGAGGAATTTATTATATATTTGATGGTTGCTTGCCTGGGCAGGCAACCATTTTTTTTACTTATTTGCAGATATGAAAAAGATCATCATAGCCCTCATTTTGATTTGCTCCGCTACGGGTGTTTATGCATCCGAAACAGTATACAATGAACCTGAATCATCAGAAATATCTCCATTACAGAGACGTCACAAAAGAGGTTATACAAAAGATAACTTTAATGTTTATTACAATGGCCGGGAAGTGAAAGAAGCTACTGCTCATTCTTTCAAAGATTTAGGTGATGGTTATGCAAAAGATGCATTTTATGTTTTCTATCGCGGCAGAAAAATAAATGATGCCACTTCTCACTCCTTTAAAAATTTGGGAAATGGCTATTCTAAAGATGCATTTCATGCTTTTTATGAAGGAATAACTATTAAAGATGCAAATTCTTCATCCTTCAAAGTTGAAGGAAGAGGAAGAGCGAAAGATAATTGGAATACTTATTTTAAAGGGAAAAAAATAGACTCACAATCTGCCCATAACCACCCACGTCCGGATCATCGTCCAAAGCCTGAACACCGTCCGCAACCTAATCACCGTCCCGAAAGAAACGACACTTATACTAAAGACAATTGGACGGTATTTTACCGAGGCGAAGAAGTGAAAGATGCAAGCCCTTCCTCGTTCCAAAATCTTGGAGATGGTTATGGGAAAGATTCATGGACGGTATTTTATCGCGGCAGAAAGCTTAATGATGCTAGCGCTTCATCATTTAAAACGCTAGGCAAAGGCTATGCCAAAGATGCATGGACTGTTTTTTACGAAGGAAAAATAATGAAAGAAGCATCGGCTTCATCATTTGAAGTGCCGGAATAAAATAGCTATAACCACTAATTCAAAACTTATCAATGGGTATGACATAGTGTATTTAGTGAACTTGCATCAAAAGCGCCCAACGTGCCGCATGGAATTATCCAAACAAATCCCTGCCGCAGTTAAACCGCCACCGAAACCAATCAATAACAACTTATCTCCTACTTTTATTTTACCTGATTCAATACCACTGTGCCATGCCAACGGTATAGAAGCAGCCGAAGTATTACCATAGTTCCGAACACTCTCAATACATTTCTCCAAAGGCATATCAAGTCCTTTAGTTACAGCATCCAAAATACGCAGGTTAGCACTATGAGGAATAAGATAATCTATATCCTGAAGACTCAAATCATTTATCTTTGCCAATTCCTGTATCCTATCAATCAGTGTAGATACTGCCCATTTGAAAACTACCCTTCCGTTTTGATGAATATTACCATCGTAAACAACATCTTCACCATTAACCTTTGCCCCTTCGGTGGCCATGAACAGGTCTTTGCCATAAGAACCATCGGTTGCAGTAACAGGTTTAAAAATGTGATTTTCGATGCTTGCTTCAATTAAAACCGCTCCTGCAGCATCACCGAAGAGAATGCAAGTGGCTCTATCATTAAAATCTGTGACCTGAGTAAGTTTATCGGCGCCGAGAACTAATATTTTGCGGTGAGTTCCGGCAGCTATTAATCCTTTAGCTACAATAATACCATAAACAAATCCGGCACAGGCAGCAGAGAGGTCTATGCATCCGGCATTGGGAATGCTCAACCGGGTTTGAATCTGACTAGCGACACTAGGTATAAGCTGATCGAAAGTGCTGGTAGCTGCGATTATAAAATCAACATCACTCAGATCTTTATTGTAATTCTCGGCTAAAGACTGAACCGCCTTAACACACATATCGGTGGTATATTCATCTTCTGCGGCATAGAAACGTCTTTCTATCCCGGTTCTCTCTCTGATCCATTGGTCGGAAGTATCAAGGTATTCTTCAAAATATGAGTTTCTAATCTCTCTCTCAGGATGATAAATCCCAATGGAAGTAATGGTAGCATTCATTTTTTTCTATTTATATTAGTCGTTGCACACACGGATATAAACTTACTAGTAAGTTATAGGGGTAAAAAATATATTTAAACGGTCATAAGGCTGTTTTGAATAGACTTATAAACATCGTTTCTCAATACTTTGTTCATCAACAAAGCGGAAAGCATTGCCGAATGTATAACGTATGCACGAGAATGCGGTTCATCAATAAAGGTAAATTCTCCGTTTTCTCTTCCTTTCGACAATACGGAAGTGAGCCAATCAATTATTGCATTGATTAGCTTTTTCAGTTCTTTCTGCATGTTTTCCGGAAGTGTATCATAGGATGGAGAAAGTGATCCGACAATACAGGTACGATAGGTGTTAACAAAACTTTCATCGTGCATGGTGATGTAGTTTATCAGTTGCTGACGGCAACTAAACGATTTCCACAGATCTGTTAGTTCTTTGAAAGCTTCCAGATTTCGTTTGATTACTTCAACTCCTAAATCGCCTTTTGCAGGAAAATAATAATGAATGGCTGCATTCTTGATATGCAATTGCTTAGCTATATCAGCATAACTAAATGCGTTGTATCCTACGGATCGTATCAGATCGTTGGCAATGGTTATTATTTCGTTTCGGGTTTCTTTCATGCCACAAAGATATAAATTTTACTTAGTAGTAAGTAAATTATCTCTTTATTTATTTGTTACCGCCAACCGTAGTAGCATCAATCC
>DAIMFE010000003.1:0-39508 GCA_036724805.1 Bacteroides sp. | reverse complement strand
GTTACCGCCAACCGTAGTAGCATCAATCCCCCTTCAACATATACCCTTTCTTCGGAATAGAGACAATGCTTAGCGTGGAATCCTTTCCCAGCGCCTTGCGTAAATACGTAATCTGCACATTTAACGCCAGCGAATTAGCATACGAACCATCCCCCCACACCGCAACCAGTATCTGATCACGTGGCACAGCCACATTCATATTCTTCGCCAGCATCCGCAATATCTCAGCCTGACGGGAAGTAATCAGCGTTTTGCTGTTTCCGGAGCGTAACTCATTCGTGTTAAAATCGAATACCGTATTCCCGAATTTATAAGACTCTTCCTCAACATTCTCCAAAGAATACAATTCGAACCTCTCACTGATACGCGCCAGAAGTTCTTCCGGATAAAAAGGTTTTGCCAGATAATCGTTACCTTTCAGGCTGAAACCTTTCAGACGATCGGATTTATCCGAACGGTCGGAAAGGAAGAATATAAGCGTATGCTTATCCGCTTCGCGGATCTTCTCTGCTACTTCAAAACCATTCAGACCGGGCATGTTTATATCCAGTAATACCAAATCGGGTTTTACAATAGAGAATTGCTCCAATGCTTTTTCTCCGTTACCGGTGTAAGTAACGTCATAACCTTCTTTTTCCAGAAAACGTTTCAGGATCATGGAATATTTTAAATCATCATCGGCAAATAATATTTTCAATGGCTTCATTGGGGTAAGAATAAGGTTATGGAAGTGCCCTCTCCTATATGACTTCGAAGGGATACAAACCCTTGATGAGCCTCACTTATCAGTTTTACATAGCTCAATCCCAAGCCCAAGCCCGGAATATTATTGTCGGGAAGGTTGCTTCCGCGATAAAATTTAGCAAAGACCTTATCCTGTTCAACCATTGGAATACCAATACCATTATCGGATACGGTGAGCCACAATTCGTTACCTTTCTTTTTTGCTTTAATTTCAATTTGAACTTTATCGCCTGAATATTTAATGGCATTCTCAATTAAATTGCTAAGAACATTTGCCAGATGTATCGGATCTGCCTCAACCATCGGAGATTCCATATCGAAGAACTTTGAAAACTCTACCTGCTTGCCGGATGGGATATGAATAAGGCGAACCACTTTATCCGTTAACTCACGAAGATCGAAATGCACCAGATCCAGAGGAGTATTTTCGCTATCTGCTCTTACCATATCTTTAAGTTTATTGAGATAAGCCGAGAGATTATCAAGTTCGAAAATGGAATCTTGCACTACCTGCTTGGTTATTACATCATCCGAGCGCATATCTTTATCGCCCAAAAAAGACACAAAGGTTTTTAGCGTTTGAACCGGACGTTTTAACTCATGAATCATGGTGTTAACAAAATTCTGCCTTAACTCTCCTATTTTTTTCTGTTTCAGAATAGTTTGTATCTGAAAAATAAGACACCCAATCAGTATCAGAATTAGGCAGAAAGCGAGAATAAGCTGTACGGTCATTCGGGTAAAGAGCGGTTCAACAGGTATAGTGGTGTCAATTAAAATGCCTTGTTTCTGAAAAGGACTATATGCATAATTTATTCGTAATCCGGGATTGGTTATATTACCCGTTCTTACCCAATGATTGGAGTAAACAGTATCATTCTCCGGCCATTGGTTGAGAATAAAGTTATGTTCGGGGATATTGGCTGTAAGCAGAGAATCAAATTGAAGTTTTTCGAAAGGATTAAAATAGTTGGTAACGGCCATATCAACGCATAATTGAATGCTGTCTCGTGATATGCTATTGTCGATTGATAATGAAAGTCCGGATTCTTGATCAACTAAGGGCATTGTTTCTAAAGCACTATTATAAACAGAATCGAACATTGAATAAATTTTCTTTCGATGCCCCTTTTTTAATTCATCAGTAAGAATTGAATCCTTATCCTGAATCATTGAAAAGGTCAGTTTCTTAGATGAAAGAGTGCTATCACCCACACTTGTTTCTGTTTGTGTGCTTGTATTTACAATATACGTATAGGTAATTTTTACTTTCTTCTTCCGGAATTTATAATCTTCATTACCGGCTTTATATATCCTGTTTACCAACTCATCGCAATAGTTATCTAATACAAACTGATACTGATTATACAACCAATAAGCCTGTACCCCAATAAGAAGCAGTGCGGAAATGAGGGAAAGCACCCATACTACACGAATTCTCTTTTCCATCTTTTAATTTAGAATATTTCATGCAAATATATAAAAGCACGAATAAAGAATACTATGTATGGATACGCTTTTTACGAGAGAGTAATATTTCAGTAATAATTTTATTACCACCCATCCCCTCTCCTACTTTACATTTGTAGCATACAAAACAAGAATAGTAACTTTAAAAACATGAATTATGAAAAGAAGAATTTATTCAGTTTTATCATTTATGCTGCTTTTAGCTATTCATAGCAATGCCTACGCGCAATTCAGCATAAACATTGTAAATACAAATGAAGCTTTAAAAGCCGAACCTATAGATGATGTAATATTTACCGTTCAATACGAATTAAGCTCCATTGGTGACACCCTCAACCCCGACAAGAAAACAGATGAAACAATGGTATTGAAAATCGGGAAAAAGAACTCGGTATTCTATAGTTATGCCCGCTTCTTAACCGATTCGATAATTGAAATTGATAAAAAAACAGGCGCTTCCGTTAATGTTATAAGTAATCATTTGAAGCAGTATAAAGCGAAAGTAAATTACAAACTTTATAAGAATTATCCGGAAGGAAAAACTACTTATACCGATCAACTTGGGATGAATCGCTTTATTTGTGAAGAAAAGATTGCTCTCCCCAAATGGACGCTGTTGCCGGATACTATGACAATACATTCCTATCTCTGCGAGAAAGCAACATGTAATTATCTGGGGCGCACTTATGAAGCCTGGTACACTACTGATATTCCCCGAAGCGAAGGACCGTGGAAGTTACAGGGACTTCCGGGACTAATCCTGAAAGCAGAAGATACGCAGGGGCATTACAAATTTGATTGCTCGGGCATTCAACAAAGCCGTGGTGATAAGGACAAAATAATGTTCAGCGCGGATGGATATGAGCCAATCTCTCGCAAAGATCTTAATAAATTGTACGCGCGCTTTGCCGCCGATCCCGTTGGGTATATTACAAATACGGCTCCGAATGTAAAGATTGTTATCCAAGGGGATGACGGTAAACCTGCAAAGGATCCAAAGGACACCCCTTTTAACCCCATCGAAAGGTAAACACCCACAAGAGATGCACCTACAGTAAATAAAATTCAAATCATGAAAAGAATAATTTACCTCATCATACTCTTTATCAACACCATACAGTTCTTATCCGCACAAATCACTTATCGTGGAATCGTAACAGCTGAAGACACCCAAGAACCGATTGAAATGGCAACCGTAAAATTGGTAAAAGGTGGTACGGAAAAACTGATTGCGTACGGTACAACCAACAGCAAAGGCGTATTCTCCCTTTCAATAGATGAAGCAGCAGATTCTCTGTTCATAATTGTTTCCACTTTGGGATACAGGCAATACAAACAGCCTGCCGTACACGGAAAAGAGATGAAAGTGGAAATGATAACCGAGTCTATCAATCTGCGAGAAGTAGTTGTTCGTCCTGGGAGGGTTTGGGGTCGAAGAGATACAATTAATTATTCTATTTCAGATTTTCTTGCTTCAAAAGATGAAAGCATGAAAGATGTGTTGAAGAAACTTCCGGGTATTGATGTAGATAACACCGGAAAGATATCCTATAACGGAAAAGACATCAGCAATTTTTATGTAGAAGGCATGGATTTAACCGATGGTCGCTACAATCGTATAAACAACAACCTGAAAGCACAAGCGGTAGAAGCTGTTCAGGTATTGGAAAATCATCAGGCAGTACGGATGCTGAAAAATAAGATTAACAGTGAGAATGTTGCAATTAACCTTAAACTAAAACCGGGATTCAGGGATAAGTGGATGGTCAATGTACAAAGTGGTGCAGGATATTCTCCCAATAATTCGAATAGCGATATTTTGTGGAATAATGATTTGAGTGCGTTGCAGTTAAGTGCAGGCAGTCAGTCTATTTACACGTATAAGGGGAATAATAGCGGGCAGGATACCACAGACGAAAATAAGGATTTATTCAATAATGGTTCTAATAGAACGAGGGGGTTGGATGTATCAAATTTTATTTCCCAACCACCGTTTGTCGCTCCATTGAAAAAAGAAAGATTGCTTTTTAATGATGTTCATACCGCATCTGCCAACAGGTTGTATAAACTGAATGAAACAACGCAGTTCCGCATCAATGCCGGATATACGCACGATATCAGAAAGCAGGAACGCGGAAGCGAAACAAGTTACTATCAACCGGGAGATACTACAGTGGTGGCGGAGAACAGTCGTTCGAAAATACGTTCGGATAAAGCGGAGTTGAGTTTTAATTTAGAAAACAATGCCGACAGCCGCTTCCTTACCAATAAATTCAATGCGGTTGGATTATGGGAAAAGGGGAAATCATTTTTCAATGGCAATCAATCTCTTTTTCAACAAGTTAACACCACTCATATTGGATTAGAAAATGACTTGCAGAATCTCTGGAATAAAAATGATCTCACTTTAGAGGCGCGTTCTTTTATTAAGTACAATCATCAACCTTCAAGACTTGAGATAGATGATAGAACGCTTGAAAACATAAACCTAAACTATTTCTATACAGATAATTCTTTTTCGGTGCTTCGGAAAAAAGGGTATTTTATGCAGCGTTACGTTGCCGGATTCACCATACAAAACAGTAATATTCAGAATGGATACAGTGGTTATATTACTCCTACATGGCAATTAAATAAGGGAAAATGGGTAAATACGCTTATTGTTCCTGTGAAGCTGACTCATTTTCCCGACAGCGTTTTCACCAGGACATCGGTTAATCCTTCTTTATCAATAAGATACAAATACAATTATGCCTGGCAGTTTTCATTATATGCCAACTATAACGAGGGTTATGGTAGTATCGCCGATTTTTATGAATCGCCTTATTACACCGATTACCGCCATCGGCTACAAAACAATGGAATTGCCGCTATCCGCAGAGACCAAACATATTCTGTTTATGGTGAATATAAAAATACGATCAAAGAGTTCTTCGCTACTTTATCGGTTTCGCACAATCGCGGCTGGTCGAACAGGATTTATGAACAACTGATACAGGATAAACAGATCATCATGAATGCTCACAAACTATCCACAGAATCTATGGGGTGGACCATCAACGGCAGATTTTCAAAAGGTTTCTTCGAGTATGGTTTGAAACTGTCTTTAAACTATACTTTTGGAAAATCGAAGGCGGAACAGATGTCTATGGGTAAAAAAGTTCCTTACGAATCTGATTTTATGTTTTACGAACCCAAAATAACATGGAATCCCTTTGCGCGCTTCGAAGCTATTTATGAAGGATCTTTCCGATACAGCAGATCAAAAATAGGGAGTGAAACGAAACTATCTCCTTTGCTGAATGTTATACAAAAGATAAATCTCTCTTATAACTTTACTCTTTTTGAACTTGGCCTCACCGCAGATCATTATTATAATGACGTAAGCGAAGATAAAGGCGTGCATACGTTTTTATTGGATGCTTCTCTGCGGTGGAGCTCCGGTTCCTGGCGGGTAAACCTGTATGCGAATAACCTGCTGAACAAGAAACAGTATGGGTACACACAGTATTCTTCTTTACAGAGTTATACATCATGGATTAATATACGCGGACGGGAGTTCCTGACTACGGTGGGGTACCGATTTTAGTATTTCAGATTAATAACAACATATTCGGATTGGGTGCCGATACGGAATTTACCGCCCCATAATCCAAGCCCCGAACTAACATATATATGGCTATCTCCTTTTTGAAGATACCCATGCGCCTTTTCGTAAATCGCATTAGTTATCCAGGATATTGGCCAAACCTGACCGTAGTGAGTATGACCTGATATTTGCAGATCTACCTTGTTCTTTTCTACTTCTTCCAGTTTATAAGGTTGATGATCGAGCATGATAATGGGTTTTGATCTATCAAGATGTTCAACCAACTCGCGCACCTCTTTCCTATTACTTGTAGATCTGTCGTTCCGCCCAACTATATAAAAACTATTGTTTACCAATGCGGCAGAATCACGTAGAAGATGCACTCCGGCATCTTTGAGGAATTCGATACTTTGTTTAGCGCCCGATATATTCTCATGGTTTCCCATACAGGCATATATTCCATATTTAGATTTTAGCTGTTTAAAAACGTCATCCATCTGCTGTTGCCGCAGTGGAACTGTACTATTATCAATCATATCTCCCGCCATCAGTATTATATCAGGATTTTCTTTATTGATGAGTGTTACCCATCCTTCAAATTCTTTCCTATCTATACTGTATCCTAAATGCATATCGCTAACGGCCACTATTTTCAAATTTCTATTAGCCGGAACCGGTTTAGTGAGAGCGATATCAAGGGCAACGCGAGTTTTATTTTCATATTTGATATAACCAAGCGTCATGATAATTGCCACAAAACCGGTAACGGAGAAAAAGCCGATCCAACTCCTGGAAAAATATTCTTGTATGGGCAAGATGTGTGTTACGCGAACCAAATCTGCCACCAATAATACCATCAGCAAATAAAGGAATATGAAGAACCAGGATGTTCCCACCTTATATATAACCGACAAAAATGTGGGCGAAAGGGCCTCGCGCGCAAGGAAGAACAATACTATGCAGCCTATCAATAAAACTCCCAGTACGATGAGTGCAATTTTGACCCATAAAAAAGGAACCATTTTACATAAACGGTAAAAAACATATATATTTGCTCCTAAAACAAACGTGAGCATTAGTATAAAAAAGAATCTCATATTTTGCAGTTTTGGGCAAATGTAGGAAAAAATAAGGGAATAAAGGGAATAAAGGTGATAAAGGGAAGATGCCGCATGGAACTTTATCTACTTTATTACCTTTATCAACTCTATCAACTCTATCTACTTTATTACCTCTATCACCTTTATCAACCCTCCTGTATTAACTTTAGAGCACTATTCCCCCTAAGATACCGCTAACCAAGCTAACTATAATACTAAATAACAGTGCCCACCAAAAATTTGATACATGAAAACTGGTTCCCATTATCCAACTGGCTAACATAATTATCAATGCATTTATTACAAAAGTAAATAATCCCAATGTCAGAATATTTATTGGCAACGATAAGAACTGCAATATAGGTTTTACAATCGCGTTAAGAACACCTAATACAATAGCGACCAGAATTGCCGATCCATAACTCTTAACGGAAATTCCAGGAAGTAACCATGCAGTGAAATATACTGCAACGCTCGAAATAAGAATGTTTAATATTAATCCCATAAAACTAATTTTAATGTAAATGTATAATTAATTCCTCTAATAACAAGCGCAATAAGAAATTGTTTTTTATTGTTGGCTTCCTAACCAAATAGCCTTTTCCGTATAAAAAATAACGGCATCCGGATTGGATTTACATCCACCAAATGCCGTTATCAGATTGTTAAGTTTACCGAACTATTATTTCTTCTTTAGAATATACATATCAGCCAAATCACCTGTCATACGCTGACCATTCTGGTCTAAAGCTATCAACATGTTTTCTCCAATCTGATATTGCTGACTGCTATCATTATTCAACGTAATAATACTGCCTGCGGTATTCCAAGTGTATTTACCATCTTTGGTAAATTGATTTTGTCCTTTATCTTCTTTACCTTTATACGTTGTTTTAAGCGTATAATCACTATCGTTTTTTAAAATTAACTCAATATCAATACCCGAACAATCTGCGCAGGGCAATGTACCGGTGTACGTTCCTGCGTAATCAAGAGAATTGCGAGAATTATGGGCGGCGTCTGTTGTTGCAGGCGGGTTATCATTATTTTTCGCGTTTTTGTTACTATTACCACAACTACTGAATGATAATACCAAAACTGCCACTATGGCAATAAGAACATTTGTTTTCATAATTGTAAAATCTATTAATTAAACTATAAAAATCCGTTAAGTATAAACGAACAGGGTCAAAAGTAATAATTACCCAAATGTCCTATATTCTTCCTTTCTCTTTTTATATTTTTTTAAACTGTTTTTATCCAAAACAAACCAATTAATATCACTTTTATCCGACTGATGTTTCATTTATTTTAAGAAACCGTTTGAACCTATACAAAGCAACTTTGAACTATCTACAATAAGCACAAAACCCCTTAACAAGATCTAAAAATAAATTAAATAACAGGGAGGCCTCAACAATCTGCTATTGAAAAGCATTTATATAGCACACTTCAGAAAGAGGGTGAACAGATTTTAAAGAACCACTTTTATGAAGTAATAAAGTAGCCTTTTATGTTTCATGCTATTGTGGTTTTCTAATTGTTGAGGAATGATTGTAATGTTGATTGTGATGAAGTTGATCCTCAACACTTCCAACAATAATTTTGAGACAGACAACACTACTTTTTGGAGGATATCTTATGATATCCTCTTTTTTCTTTTATACCTGTTTATGCACTACACTGAAAGTACCCGAAGATTTAGAAACCAGTTTTCCATCACAATAAATCTCACATTCGCTAAAGTGAACATTCCTTCCCGGCTTCACCATCATTCCTTTTGCAATTAATTCTTTTCCCCAAGTTGCTCTCAGGTATGAAACCTTTAGTTCGGCTGTAAGAACATCTTTATCCGGTGGAGTCATTGTATAGGTTACAAAACCCGCAACAGTATCTGCCAGGGCAGCCAAAATTCCCCCATGAATAACTCCACTGTATTGCCGCTGCTCGTCGAATAATGGCATACGGGCTTCTACATAGCCTTCCTCAACGGTAGTGAACTCTATTTGCAGGTGTTTCACATAGGGGTTTCGCTGTACCCGGTCAATCAATTTTTCTCTTACTTCTGGAGTCATTTCGGATATTATTTTTTAGGGAGACAAACTTAGATAAAAAGATTGATACTGCAAAAGTCCAACTTTCATTAATTGTTTATTCGCAGATTACCTGATCCGTATGGTATCATTTATCAACCGTTTACTATTACACATAATAAAATTACAGGGAAGTATTACTATCTGATACAGTTCGGGATCAAAGCTATCGAAATCTTTCGGGAAGGTAGTGAAAACACATTCTAACTCCTCTTTTCTTTTTAAAGTAACATGTCCTGAAATTACGTTTTTATCCATCGTAAATCCCGCACCCGAAAAAGCCATTTGCGCATGTGTCCAGATCTTCAAACTATCTGTGTGAATGTTGAATTCGCCATCAATTGCTTTTATTTTCAAACGGTAATTATACCCCATTAGTCCTTTACAGGAAATCTCCAATCGCCCGCATTCGGTTGGTATCCGATACTTGGATTTTCCATCTAACTTAATGGTGTAAGGTATGTCACAACTTGTTAACAGAGTGATAAATAACAACAGCAAACAGGCTATTCTTACTCGAAAAATTGTTTTTGCTTTCATCATTCTAACTATTTATAATCCGGCAATTCATAGAGAAGTACACTTACGGTTCATGCTTTCTGCCAATGTCTTTCAAACAGCACGTTGCATTTCGCTCAAATGCGCGTTGCTTTTCGCTCAACAGCAACGTGCATTTGGGAATTACCGCGTTGCATTTGGGAGAAATGCAACGTGCATTTTACCCCATATACACTGTTTGCGATGGGAATGCAAAACTCAATCCGGCATCATTAAACAAACGAAGAATTTCCATATTTACATTTGAGGTTACTCTGCCCACATTTCCTTTCTTCTCTATAAAATAAATAAAGGTAATTACTAAAGCAGAATCTGCAAATTCGGTAAAATTAGCAACAACATCTTTTGGAGAAACAAATTCAATCCTACCGGGAATACTCTTAAGCATCTCCATGGCATTGAGCATGGCATCCGGCTTCGTGTCATATGTTAGCCCAATCTTTATCACTACTCTCCTCATTGGTTCTGCCGAGATATTTACAATAGAAGCATCGGCAATACGATAATTAGGAAAAGTAATTATTCTCTTATCATAATTCCTCATCTTTGTACTACGAATACCCACATCTATTATTGTACCTTCATAACTATCAATCTTAATAACATCGCCAATATTAAAAGGCCTGTCGGTTAAAATGGTAAATGCGCCGAACACATTTTTTATAGTATCCTGCGCTGCCAGAGCAAACGCTATACCACCAATGCCAAGCGTTCCCAATATTGCGCTGATATTTATTCCTACATTACTTAATGCGGTTATAATACCAACAATCCATACTATAAAAAGTAAAGTACGGCGAACTACCGGCATCATCCGGGTAGAAAATCTCTGTGCCCTGTTTGTTTTATCGGCATTATCAACCCAGTAAACCTCAAGCAAACTGTTAGTTAAACGAGAAAAGAGCCAAGTGATATTCAGTACTATCAATATCTTGTAAGCCGAATCAACAGCCTTTACCAGATTATCGGCATAAATCAATCTATCTAATGCAATCCATATTCCAAGAAGCATAATCCCGAATAATATAGGAGATTCAACCGAATCATAAATTACATCATCGAGCTTATTTTTGGTTTTTAAGGTATAGGGCTTAATAAACCTCTTATTGATTACAGAAATAAATTTAGTTAATAAGATTGTACCTAAAATAATAATAATAAAAACACCCCAGTTCTCAATGGTATTTCCCCACACTTCTTTTTCTAACATATTATATTTATTGCTTTGTTAAACTTGAGCGAAACTATTAAATTAACTGATAAAAAAGACATTTTGTTCGTTAAAAGATTCTTCAAATAGTGTTTTTGTTGCCGAGGCACTGTTTTACATGGCAGCATTAAAACCATATTCACACCCTTTATATACACTAAAAACAGCATCTATTAAATTTATTTGAATAATAATTTGGTTTGTTTTATAAACTTAATTATATTTGCAACCACAATGATATAACTAAGAGTATGAAAAAGAATATAACTATCTTACTACTAGCTATTTTGTCTGCTTCATTAAATGCGCAAACAAGCAGTATTTCAGGTAAAATCACAGACGAAAAGAATCAGCCTTTACCGTTTGTTAATGTATTTATCGAAGGAAGTCTTGATGGAACAAGTACCACTAATGAAGGAAACTTTTTTATGAAAACTACCGAAACAGGAGTAGTTATATTGAAAGCATCCTTCGTTGGTTACCAAACTTATTCTCTTACTAAAGATGTTTCCGAATTAAAGCATCTCAAAATCATATTAAAACCGGAAACCGAATGGTTACAGGATGTGGTTATAGTGGCCGGAAACTATTCTTTAAAATCATCTACTCTTGATAATAAAGATGCTGTAGAACTGGTAACTACTGCCGGTTCGGATGGCGACCTTTATAAATCGTTGAGCTTACTTCCGGGGACACAGGCTCCGGGAACCGATGGCCGCTTAATGGTACGCGGTGGGGATAGTAGAGAATCGCAAACATTTATAGATGGAATGCATGTTTTATCTCAATACACTGCTACATCGCCCAATAGTCCGTCTCGTGGAAAATATTCTATGTTTCAGTTTGAAGGTATCAACTTCTCTACCGGCGGGTATTCTCCGGAATATTCTCAAAGTTTAAGCAGTATTCTTCCATTGGATACCAAAAACAAAAATGTTGATTCAAAATTTGGTATGGGGATAATGAATGTAAACGTAGAAGGCAATGGCACAATGGCATGGAAAAAAGGTTCGGCTTCTTTATCGGCAAATTATACGGATATGGCTTTTTATAATGCCACTCTTTATCCAAAAGAAAAGGATCGTTGGGATATACCTTACCGCGAATTTGTACTCCGAAATCAACTTATCTTCAATATCAATAAAAACACTACTCTTAAAACATATTCCGGATACGATAAAACCCGCTTCCGCCAATGGTGGGAAGAACCTTTTCGCGATAATCTTCGAAATATGGATTACAATGAGGATAATTTATACCTCAACGCAACTTTGAGAACCAAATTAGAGAATAATATAAATTTCTTTATAGGCGCTGCCTATTCCGGAAATAAAAAAAGTATCAACAGCAGTGTGGTGAAGGATAATAACTTTTCGACTGATGAAGATGAAATACATCTGAAATCAAAAGCTTCTAAAAGATTCACTAACTTATATAAACTGGAGATTGGCGCCGAAACGTATATTAAATCGTATGATATGAAATATACCGAGCAAGAAAGGATCCATCGAACTGTAGACAATAATATATCCGGTTTATTTATCTCGAATGATCTTAATTTCACTAACAAATTCTTTCTTAACCTCTCGGCACGGGTAGAGCATTCTACTCTAACAAAAAAGTACTCTATCCTACCCCGAGTTGCTTTAAATTATCAGGTGAACGGATTTACCGTTTCGGGCATTGTTGGTAAGTATCAACAAACTACAGATAATAATTATCTGGTTTATAATGAGCGCCTTGAAATGGAAAACAACCTCATGACGATGCTGGGTATATATTATATGAAAGATAAAAAGATTTACCGGGCAGAGGTATACAATAAAAAATATGATAACCTTCCTTTAATTATGGATGGCAATTATACTTCGGATGGTTACGGACACAGTCGCGGTATTGATCTTTACTTTGACGACAGACAAACAATTAAAAATATTGAATACATGATTGGGTATTCTTATAACGATTCGAAACGAAAATTCCTTCATTATCCCGAAAAGGCCACCCCCGAATTTGTTACCAAACATAACGCATCTGTCACCTTAAAATACACTAACTGGAAACTGAAAAGCATTTTTGGTATAACTAACAGATTTGCAAGCGGGCGCCCACACCACGATCCTAATAAAGACGGCTTTATCAATTCCACAACTCCACTTTACCACACACTGGATTTAGCTTTAACGGTTCTTCCACACCGTAAAGTAATTGTATATGCCTGCGCATCAAATGTTTTGAACAGAAAAAACGTATATGGATATTCTTATTCGGATAAAGCAGATTTGAATGGAAAGTTCGCATCCGTTCCCACTACTATGTACCAGAATCAATCTTTCTACATAGGCGTATTCATCACTCTTGGTAAAAACGTAGCTTATAACGCAAGTGCTTTTTAAAATAAATATTAATCAATCAATACTTTTTATTATGAAAACAATTAGAATTAATTCGCTTTGGATAATGGTTAGCATTATTTTTATTATCATTGCCGCCCCCGCCAGCGCGCAGAACGATAATCTGTATAAAACCAATATGCAGAAAGCATTGGATAAACTGGATTCGGCACAAAATGTAGAACAATTACTTGATGGCCGGAATTTATTTGAGCGTATCTCTCTTAAGTTTACTTCCAAATGGCAACCGGTTTATTATACTGCTTATTGTGATATCCAGATGGTTTATTTTGACCCGAAATCGGAAACAAATAAGGTCCGTTTGGATAATGTTAAACAATTATTGGAAAAACTTGATAACTTTGCAGGTGCTGATGCATCAGAAGTGAATACTTTATGGGGATACTATTACAATGCTATGATTGTTTATAATCCGGCAACTAGTCAGGTACTATTTGCCAATGTGGTTAGTTCTTACGAAAAAGCAATCGGATTGAATCCGGAAAATCCCCGACCTATAATATTGAGAGCGTTCTTTAATCAGTTTCTACCTTCTTTTGTAAAATTAAAAATTGATACGCCAAAGGAAGTAGAGAAAGCAGGAAAATTATTTGCAGAAGAAGCAAAAAGCATCGAAAGTCCTTATTGGGGAAAATATTTTATGAATAAAGTAAAAACAGATAACTAATAAGAAACAAAGATAATGGAAAAGAATTTTAGTCAGGAAGATGGTTTGCTGGTTATCCGCCAGATGATTGACCAAGCCAAAGGTAAACTCGAAAAAGGAGACGGTAAGTATTTTATATTATGGGGCTATCTGATTACGATAACTTGTGTATTGCATTATGCTTCTTATAAATTCTTCGATATGGATCCTAATTACTCCGGCTATCTATGGGGCATTCCAACCGGCATTGGTATAATTATTTCTTTTTACTTTGGTTGGAAAGATGGTAAAAAAGAAACAGTTAAAACGTATGTAAGTTCCATGATAAGCCAAATATGGATTGGGTTTGCATGTATGTGCTTACTTATTAGTTTCTTGCTTTTGGGTAAATATGGCGTATTTATTTATCCGGCTATTTCGCTGGTCTATGCGTATGCCACTTACCTTTCCGCTCATGCATTCCGAATGAAATGGATGTTTATTTCGGCAGGTGCTTGTTTTGTATGTATTATTCTTTATAGATTTGTTCCTTATGCAGAATATCCACTTCTCATGGCATCGATGCTTGTTTGTGGAAATCTGATACCGGGTCATATTATTAATTATAAAGCTAAAAAAAATGTTTAAGGATCTTGATCCGATATTACATTCACAAATCCGGTTGGCAATTATGTCTCTTTTAATATCGGTGGAAGAAGCTGATTTTGTTTATCTGAAAGAAAAAACCGGAGCTACTTCCGGCAATCTAAGCATTAACATTGAAAAGTTAAACGAAAGCGGTTATATAAAAGTACGGAAGTTTATTGATGGCAAGAGGCCAAAAACCGTATGTAAGATCACCAAGAAAGGCATCACTGCTTTCGAAAATTATGTAAAGGCTTTGGATGACTACATAAAATTTAGTTGAAAGGTTTATTTGTTGAAAATTGAAAGTTACCATGCGGCATTTTAACTTTCAATTTTCAACAAATAAACCTTTTTCCTCCCCTCTTTGTTTACATTTTATTTAAGCAATAAAAATCATTTAATTTAAATTCAATGTAATATGAAAAGGAATAAGAAGCAAATGGAAGACCATCGCGAGCTGAAAGCAGAAGAGGCTCCGATAATTAATCACGTTAATAATCCCAATCAGGAAGTTCCAACCATGAATAGCAACAATGATCCTTCTGCAAACTGGCACCTGGAATCCGGCGAAAAGATCAACGATTACGACAGGTCTTAAATTATGATCAATCATATATTCAAAACCAAACGAACTTATCAGGAAGCTGATGCCACTGATGGCTATCGTGTTTTCGTTGATAAGTTCTGGCCTCGCGGTGAAAAGAAAGCAGATTTTCATTATGATCTGTGGGCGAAAGAAATCGCCCCTTCGGATGAATTAAGAAAATGGTTTCACGAAAATCCTTATTCGCATTGGGATGAGTTCAGGGAGAAATATAAGCAGGAACTACAACATTCGCCTGCATTGAATGATTTCTTGGATAAGATAAAAGGACATAAAACAGTTACGCTACTTTATTCGTCAAAGGATGCTGATAATAATAATGCTGTGGTGTTGCAAGAGTTTCTGGAAACAAGAATTTGAAGTAAAAGTTTATTAAACAGCACTCCTGGTTAGCAGACACTATTTAATTTACCTTATTTGTATCTTTGGATATTAAACCTCAATATGTTATCTTTGCAGGTGCAAATTTAATTTATAGATGCATGCCCAATCTCTACATCATATCCGGTCCGAATGGAGCTGGCAAAACAACCGCTTCCTTCACCGTGTTACCTGAGATGCTGGATTGTCGAGAATTTGTTAATGCCGACGAAATTGCCCGGGGACTTTCACCTTTTAATCCGGAAAGCGTTGCTATCGAAGCCGGACGTTTAATGCTTCATCGTATTCACGAATTGATGAGTATGAATGTTGATTTTGCCCTGGAAACCACACTTGCCACCCGCTCTTATATCTCCTTTGCACGTAAAGCCCAAAAACTAGGATATACTGTTACTTTGGTATATTTCTGGCTCCGTTCGCCCGAACTGGCCATCGAACGGGTGAAACAGCGTGTTGCAAATGGCGGGCATGGTGTAAGTGCTCCAATAATACGTCGCCGTTATACTTCGGGTATCAATAATCTCTTTACACTTTATATGAAAGTTGTTAATAACTGGATGATTTTCGACAATTCCTGTATACCAACTGAACTTGTAGCAGAAAACACATGTAAGGAGACTCATATATTAAATTTGGAAACCTTCAAAATACTTGAACAATGTTTAAAGAAGAAACAACGGAACTAGCAGAGAAAATAAGTCGTGGCATTGCTTTGGCCAATCGTCGTTTGATTGAGCAGAAAAAACGTGAAGATGGTGAATTAGTTATTTACCAGGATGGAAAGATAACACGTATTAAAGCACGCGATATTCAGGAAGAGAACTGTATCTGCTGCAATCAGTAGAGAAAACAGATGAACTTCGATCAGTTATTAAATAAATTCAACGAATTACATTTTGCCGATTCGGTAAACTATGAATTAATGAATGAGGTATTCATATCTCATCATTCAACATTCAACAGCTATTAAAGGTTCCTCACTAACCGAAGAAGAAAGCCGCCTGCTTATTGTTGATGGCATCACTGCAAAAGGCAAACCTCTTTATGACCATAATATGGTTAAAGATCATTTTGACGCATTGAATTTTGTATTCGGAACAGCACATAGCAGTACTTACCTCCCCTTATTCATCAAATAAAGCGGCAAGTCCACTTGAACCTCACCGCTTTAATTGTATTATACTTAGTTTTAAAATTTGCTATGTTTACCCCTGTTCCAGCACCGCCTGTGCCGCAGCCAAACGCGCAATAGGCACACGGAATGGAGAACAACTTACATAGTTCAAACCAACACTGTTACAGAACTTAACAGATGAAGGCTCTCCGCCATGCTCACCGCAGATACCACATTTCAAATTCGGGCGAACTGCACGGCCTTTTTCTGTTGCCATACGTACCAACTGCCCTACTCCATTGCGGTCTAACACCTGGAATGGATCGTATTTAAGAATCTTCTTTTCAAGATAAATTGGCAAGAACGAAGCAATATCATCACGAGAATAACCAAATGTCATCTGGGTAAGGTCGTTTGTTCCGAATGAGAAGAATTCCGCTGCCGAAGCAATACGATCGGCTGTAAGAGCTGCACGTGGGATTTCAATCATAGTACCTACTTTAAAGTCAATACTATCTCCTGATTCTTCGAATAATTTGGCAGCAGTAGCACGAATCACTTTTTCCTGTTCAAGGAATTCGTAAAGAATACCCGTTAGCGGAACCATGATTTCAGGATATGTAGTAATTCCTTTCTTCTTCAACTCAAGTGCAGCACCAAGAATAGCTCTTGTCTGCATATCAGTAATTTCGGGATAAGTATTACCCAAACGAGCACCACGGTGACCAAGCATCGGATTTTGTTCGTGAAGAGCTTCTATACGCTGACGGATTTCTTTCACATCAAGACCCATGGCTTCAGCCATTTCTTGCTGACCCTTATCATCATGAGGAACAAACTCATGCAAAGGTGGGTCAAGAAGACGAACTGTTACCGGTAAACCTTCCATTGCTTCGAAAATACCTATAAAGTCGGTTTTTTGATAAGGAAGTATCTTCTCAAGTGCTTTACGACGTCCATACGCATCTTCGGAAAGAATCATTTCGCGCATAGCTTTAATCTTTTCACCTTCAAAGAACATGTGTTCCGTACGACACAAGCCGATACCGCGGGCACCAAACTTACGAGCCACCAATGCATCATGAGGAGTATCAGCATTTGTACGAACAGCCATACGGGTGTATTTATCCGAAAGTTTCATAATTTCGGCAAAATCATTATCCAGTTCCGCTTCTTTGGTTGCAATCTTACCTTCAAAGATATCTCCGGTAGAGCCATTGAGAGAAATATAGTCCCCTTCATTCAGAGTAAGTCCGTCAACCTCAACTGTTTTAGCTGCGTAATCTATTCTCAAAGTACCAGCACCAGACACACAGCATTTACCCATACCACGGGCAACAACTGCGGCATGCGAAGTCATACCACCACGAGCGGTAAGAATACCTTCGGCGGCAGCCATACCCGCAAGGTCTTCGGGAGATGTTTCAACCCGCACCATGATTACTTTCTTTCCGGCTTTTGCCCACTCTGTAGCATCGTCTGCATTAAATACAATCATGCCTGTTGCAGCACCCGGAGAAGCCGCTAACCCTTTAGCTATAACTTTGGCTTCTTTCAACGCATCTTTATCAAATACGGGATGTAGAAGTTCATCCAGTTTATTAGCATCCAAACGAAGAAGAGCTGTTTTTTCATCAATCATACCCTGCCGTAGCATATCCATGGCAATTTTTACCATCGCTGCACCGGTACGTTTACCGCTACGGGTTTGAAGCATCCACAGTTTCCCTTCCTGAACAGTGAACTCCATATCTTGCATATCACGGTAGTGATTTTCCAGTTTGGTTTGAATTTGATCGAGTTCCTGATAGATTTCCGGCATTGCTTCTTCCATTGAAGGATATTTGGTTTTTCTATCTTCTTCCGAAACGCCGGCCAATTGAGCCCAGCGTTGAGATCCTAATTTGGTAATCTGTTGTGGAGTACGAATACCGGCTACCACGTCTTCACCTTGTGCATTGATGAGGTATTCACCAATAAATTGATCTTCACCCGTTGCGGCATCACGAGAGAAACATACGCCGGTTGCAGAAGTTTGTCCCATATTACCAAATACCATAGCTTGTACATTTACAGCAGTACCCCACTCTGCCGGGATGCTTTCCATTTTACGATACAAGATGGCACGTTCGTTCATCCATGAATCAAACACAGAGCATATTGCGCCCCATAATTGTTCGTATGCCGATTCGGGAAATTCTTTTCCTGTTTGGTCTTTAACAGCAGCTTTAAATTTAGAAACTAATTCTTTCAAATCTTCTACTGTAAGGTCAGTATCCAATTCTACACCCTTAGCTTCTTTCACTTCTTCAATTATTTCTTCGAAAGGATCGATATCGTTTTTGTTAATGGGTTTCATTCCCAAAACAACATCACCATACATTTGCACAAAACGACGATATGAATCCCATGCGAAACGGGCATTTCCTGTTTTACGGGTTAATCCTTCAACAACCTCATCGTTTAAACCCAGGTTAAGAATGGTATCCATCATACCCGGCATAGATGCACGAGCTCCTGAACGAACAGAAACCAGTAACGGATTCTCAATATCTCCAAATTTAGAATTCATTAGCTTTTCAACTCCGACAATAGCAGTCTCAACTTCTTCTTTCAATAATTCTATAACTTTGTTCTTTCCTATTTCGTAGTATTCGTTACAGACATCAGTAGTAATTGTAAATCCGGGAGGAACCGGAACCCCAATAAGATTCATTTCCGCTAAATTCGCGCCCTTACCTCCCAAAAGGTTTTTCATGTCAGCTTTTCCTTCTGCCTTACCGTTACCGAAGGTATAAACTCTTTTCTTGTCCATAAAAAGTTGTTTAAGTTGTTTTTAACTAAAAATTCTTGTGCGCAAATTTAAATATATTTTATGATATTAAAGAAATTATTACCTACAAATTGCTATTCAGACATTACAAAAACGAATAATTGCATTTTTATTTGCTTTTATCGCACCGCAAAAAACATTTGTTCTGTATAACTCTATGGGCTATGAGACATATTTAGTGTATCACCTCAACACAAAGTTATATTTAAGAATTACAAAGTTTCTTTTGAGAGAAATGAAACTTTGTTCGAATAGAAAAATAACTACCTTTGCACAATTATCTATATTCAACACTTTATAATTGTGGCGCGAAAAAAGAAATTATTACCTCTTTTTGAAGAAGTAACTATCCTGGATGTGGCCGCCGAAGGCAAAGCCATAGCAAAAATAAATGATTTGGTGATTTTTGTACCTTATGTGGTACCCGGCGATGTTGTTGATCTACAAATAAAACGAAAGAAGAACAAATATGCCGAGGGTGAAGTTGTAAAGTTCCATCAGTATTCTGAAAATCGTGCCGAACCTTTTTGCCAACATTATGGTATATGTGGCGGGTGTAAATGGCAGGTTCTTCCTTACTCCGAACAAATAAGATATAAGCAAAAACAAGTTACCGATAATTTAACGCGTATCGGGAAAATCGAATTGCCGGAGATATCTCCTATTCTGGGCTCAAAAAGAACACAATACTATCGTAATAAACTAGAATTTACTTTCTCCAACAAGCGCTGGCTCACAAATGAAGAAGTTAAGCAAGAGGTAAAATATGACAATATGGATGCGCTGGGCTTTCATATTCCGGGAGCTTTCGATAAAGTTCTCGATATTACCAAATGTTGGTTGCAGGATGATATTTCCAATAGGATTCGAAATGCTATCCGCGAATATGCCGTTGAAAATCAATATCCATTTTTTGACTTACGCAGTCAGGAAGGAATGTTACGTAATATTATTGTCCGTACATCCACCACAGGAGAGTTAATGATTATTGTATCTGCCAAGATTATTTCGGACGATGATTTGGATTTATTTAAAAAACTTTTGGCACATCTCGCTGAAAGTTTTCCTGAAATTACTTCCTTACTTTATGTAATCAATAATAAGGCAAACGATACTATTACCGATCTTGATATTAAGGTATATAAAGGAAACGACCATATCTTTGAAGAAATGGAAGGACTTCGTTTTAAGATAGGACCAAAATCTTTTTACCAAACAAACTCCGAGCAGGCGTATAACCTGTACAAAATAACCCGGGAGTTTGCCCAACTTACCGGAAAAGAGCTGGTATACGATTTGTATACCGGAACGGGTACGATAGCAAATTTTGTTTCAAGCCGGTCACATCGGGTTATTGGAATTGAATATGTTCCTGAGGCTATCGAAGATGCGAAAATTAACTCGCAGATTAATAATATTACAAATACACTCTTCTTTGCCGGCGACATGAAAGATATTCTCACGCAAGAGTTTATCAATGAATATGGTAGGCCGGATGTAATCATTACCGATCCACCCCGCGCGGGCATGCATCAGGATGTTGTAGACATCATTCTTTTTGCCGAGCCTCAACGAATTGTGTATGTAAGCTGCAACCCGGCAACACAGGCTCGGGATTTAGCTTTGCTCGACATTAAATACAAAGTAACTAAAGTGCAACCTGTGGATATGTTTCCTCATACACACCATGTAGAGAATGTTGTGCTTCTTGAGTTGAGAGATTAATTTATACAAAGACATGGAAAGAAAAAATAAAAGCAGACAGAAAGATACCCAATCCTCAACAAACATAAGCCGTGAAAAAATAAAATTCACGGTATATGCGGTGAAAGAAGCAGGAGAATTACTTGATTTTCTGATAAAAGCAAAAGATGGTATCAGTCGTAATTCGGCTAAATCACT
Source organism: Bacteroides sp. (assembly GCA_036724805.1). Lineage (GTDB taxonomy): Bacteria > Bacteroidota > Bacteroidia > Bacteroidales > Bacteroidaceae > Bacteroides. The sequence goes on along the minus strand of DAIMFE010000003.1, from coordinate 18,223 downwards.
GCTGGCGCACCGACAGGTTTATGTGGATAATGTTATTACAAGTCAATATAACTTTGCCCTCAAACCGGGTATGAAGGTACAGATTAGCAAGGAAAAAGGAAGGAAAGAGTTTCAGAGTAATTTTCTAAAGATTTTATATGAGGATGCATATCTCATCATAATTGACAAGAAAGAAGGTTTGCCAACTGCGTCCAGTAAGCCAAAAGAGCGATCGGCACTTACTCTTTTAAATGAGTATGTTACTCGCACAGGCAAACAGCATCGCACATATACAGTAAACCGTTTGGATAGAGATACATCCGGATTAATGATCTTTGCGAAAAATGAAAAGATTCGGGATACTTTTAATGAGTTCCGTGATAAACTTCTTAAAACAGTTAAATTTGTTGGTATAGTATGCGGGGAGTTGGAAAAAGATAGCGGTACTTCTGCTTCGTGGCTGGATGATAATAAATTATATGTTACGCACTCTAACGTTATTAAGAATAATGGAGAAAAAGCTATAACGCATTACAAAGTTATAAAACGGGCTAATGGATATTCGTTGGTTGAACTTGAATTAGGAATGGGAAAGAAAAATCAGATCAGAGTTCATATGGATGATCTGAAACATCCGATACTGGGAGATAACAAATTTGATGAGACCAATCCGTTGAAGCGTTTAGGTTTGCATGCTTTTAAACTAGAATTCTATCATCCGGTAACTGAAAGATTAATGGAATTTGAAACGGTATATCCTTCGGACTTTAAAAAAGTAATGCTTAAGAAGGCTAATCATATTGATTAGCCTTAAGAACACAAATAAAAACCAACTTCTAATGTTTGGTTATCCATCCTACCCCAAGGTTTTCTAATCCAAATGTTATCCATTTTGCCCAAACAGGATACTTACGTTGTACCGGCATAACACCTGCGCTGTACCGGTACAACATAGGTGTTTTGCGTGCATGTTTTAAACATACTCGTTCCACCTTTTGCCGTTTTTTTTGATACATAAAGTTAGTTGGCCTTTTTATATATAGTGCATCGTATATGATTAAAATCTCCATCCATAACCAACGAGGAATACAGCACTATCATCATCACCAAACATAAATTTTCCTTCAACATTAAGAAAACTTCGAGCACTTATATTGTAAGTTAAACCTGCCCCAAGATTGAATGCAATATTTGTCTTACTGTCCGAATCTACTTCAACACCTGCAATCGTTCTTTTTCCCCAGAAGTTATTCTGCATACCAAAACCTGCTAGCGGATAAAATGTAAGTCGGTTGTCCGAATTTAAAGGAAACAAATAATGTAGATTCAAATTTACATCAAGTCCTGTTACTTTATCTTTTGGGAAAAAGAAAGTTACATCAGGAGCTAAACGAAAATGTTCGGTAATATTGTATCTCATCTGACCGCCTAAAGCAAATCTTTCATAATTTGTTTGATATCCCAAATTACCAAGTATAGAGAGATCACCGCTTTGAGCATAAGTAGTTGCTACTGTTGCAAGAAAAGCAACTAAGAATAAAAATTTTTTCATAATTAAAGTTTTAGAGTTTCAATCAATTATTACATCATATAAAATATCAGAGTTTCTGATTTTTACTAAAAACGTCTAAACAAAAGAGTTTGTTCAATCAACTAGTAATAAAAGATAGTACCGCATCAATAGCTACGCTTATCTAAATCTTCAATTTAATATGAATTTTTCCAAGTAATCCGGTTATAAATATAATAAGGAAAGAAAAAACAATGCAGTTAAGCACCCCAACCAATCCGGTAGTCAGAAATTCCGGTAATTTTATTCCCAGTAAAGAAGATATACTATACGCTACATACGGAATCAAGTAACATGTTAAAGTAGCAGTACCTGCCGGACTAATGATATTAAACCAGGAATCTTTCCCTTTCTCAACCAGCCAGTATATTATTGCGTATGTTGCCACTGCTATTCCACAGCAATAAAATACCCATGGTGGAGTAGCCTGAATTTTTGAGACGATCCAAAACTGATGAGTTATGAATCCTAATGCTATCAAATTTAATGTTGAGAGTACAGCAAAGATTATTTTAGAACGATTGCGGGCATTTGCGCATTTGGTACTTACTAAAGAAAGTAACATACCCCCCATAGTTAAAGCCGGTAAAGCTCCATTACCTACATGCAGCATACCCAGAAACTGATCAAAGAAATTATTACGTGGAAGATTTAATAACGAACCATTCCCTCGCAAATTACTCTCAAGAATGCACAACAAAATGAAAAACAGGTATATAGGAATAAGGTATTTAAAACGATCGCGGGCAAAAACATAGATCATCGCGCAAATAAGGTATGTCCATCCAATGAGCCCAAGTATTCCCCACCAACGAGATTGAAAAACTCCGCCTTTATCATCACGATATATAATTGCTAAACCCAATAGCAAGATAAGGCCAATGATCTTCAGGATACTATACATTCTTTTCCTTTCGGGATTATCCGTTCGGGGATAGACATTCCAAATGAGTAAGAAACCTATTACCATCAGTATGCGAAAAACAGGAAGACTCACTCCGGCCTCAGCTCCTACCCCGCTTTCGGTATTAACAATGAATACACCCATCAGAAGTAGCGCCAATGTGCGGGTAAGAATATGCCCCACTGTGCTAACTCCGGATAATCCTTTTTTAAACCTGTTTTCAATAGCAAACGGAATAGACATACCAACCACAAACAAAAAACAAGGAAAAACAATATCGGCTAATCCCATAAAATCCTGATTAGACCTTGCATGTCCAAGCCAATCGGGCTCGCCTTTAATGGTCCATAGATCATTCACAAAAATCATTAATAGCATGGTTAAGGCTCTCAAAATGTCTATAGCCTTATTTCGTTGGGTAAAGTCTGTTGTATTCCTTGTCATGTTATGTTGTTATTGTTTTGGTTCTACACTCCATCCGGAAATAATACCACCGTAGAAATAGAATTTCACATCGAATACTTTACCGGAATTTTGTTCTGTAACCTCATAGCATTTGGTAGCTCCGTACTCATCAACTAATTTATAATCGCTCAAATTCAGTTCACTACCATTAGTATACTTCTGCATCCGCTGGTGCATAAGTTTCATTATTCCTTTATTCTCGAAGGGATTACTATTAACCTTAATATTTTTATTTACTGCTGTAGGATTAGGGCCCTTTGCTGCACGTTCTGCACGAACACTATCGGTATATGCTTTAAACTGTGAACGAATTTCCGGTGAACGGAGCCCATTTATGGTAAAGATAGAAATTCCTTCTGCTCCATTATTGAATGCAGCATCCATACTGGTAAACATCTCCGGACCGTTTACTGCCATCATACCGCAATATAATGTGGTCATATCATTCTTGTCTCTTACATTTTCGGCGGTGCAATCAGCGATAAAACTCACATCTTCAGTATAAAAATTAGAATATACCATTGGGAAAACGATATCCAGATTCCATTTTCCCCAATCCTGGCGAACCATCTGACGAGACATAGCCGGAGTTGGGAAAGGTGAAGCCGACATCTTCTTTCCATAAGAATGAACCACTTCGGCTATCATGTTGGCAACTTCGGTAATCTGATCGCAACGGAACTGCAACCACTGCATATCTGTAGAGGGATCTTCCAATGTACGCGGATCATATCCATATTTGTCCATAAATAACTTTATCATTTCCGGATGATAACCATAATCCCATTCAGGATATTCACGATCTTGTACAATACCGTACTTCGGCCAAAGTGTAGTTGGAAGGATAACATCCACGAAACGGTGATAGTCGATGGCTATTCCATTCAGCCCCTCTACTTCGCAATAATCAATGATTTTCTTTTTAATATGCTCGCGCACTTCCGGAAGAGCCGGGCACATGAATTTGTAATAATCTACATAAGCTTTAGTATCCGCAAGACTTTCTCCTTTTCGGTTAACACTAAACCATTCAGGATGTTCTTTTAAAATTTTATTCCGGTCGTGTTCCAGATTCATAGTCCACAACCATGCATATACTTCAAGCCCATGCTTGTGCGCGATAGGTATAGCCACACGATAATCATTGGGAGTTGGAGCATTAAGGATAACGCCATCGATACCGGTTTCCTTCATTATTACACAAACCGAATCGAAGTTCATTGTTGGCCTGTAATCAAGCCAAGTCCAAAATATCGGATATTCGCTCTTATTATCAACTGCTTTTTGAGAACATGCAATCATTGAAAAGATTGCCAGAAATAATAAAATAGGAAGTGTTAAGTTTCTCATAATATACTATAGTTTATAAAACTCTACAATATTAGTAATAATACAGGGAATATAGGTGTAATTATCGTCAAAACAATTCCAATAACCGTCAATATTTAAAATGAAGACAATTTTTAACTTTTTATGTAAATAATCAAACGCTTTTTCCGAATTATTTTATTTAATATTGCATGCAACAACACTAATAAACACAAAAAAGACATGAGACGAATATGGCTAATGGTGTCTCTCTGTGGATTTTTTATCCATGGATGGGCACAGTATCAGGTTACAAAAACCCGTAATTGGCAGGAGGAATACCCACCTGGAATACAAAAAAGAGGATTTGAGTTGCATGACACACAGTTTGCACAAATTGACGAGGAACCGGGAGTTGAAAGAATACTATTATTTACTGCCATTCACGAACAATATCTCTTCTACAACATCTACAGAAATTATTATGTAATATTAGATGATTATACCGAGAAGGTAAAATACATATCGGATATTACACTTACCAAAGAAAATGAATTAATGATTGATGATCGTAATTATGATGGCAGGTACGAAATCTATCGTACCTATTTTAAAGATAAGAAATATAAAATAGATGCCCAGGGATATATTATTTCTTATTCGTGGATACACGATCGTATTCAATGGGTAAGAGATAAAGGAATCACAATTATTGAACTTGAATAGTTAATATGACACTTAGGATATTTATGATATTTCTTTCGTAAAAAGCCTCCTGTATAGATTTACTTTTCATACAAATGCAACGTTGTGTTGCTTCAAATGCACGTTGCATTTTCGAATTAGCACGTTGCATTTGAGTAAACAGCACGTTGCATTTTCTCAAATGCAACGTGCATTTGGAAGTGTTTTAGCGAGTATAAATTAATTAGGAATATGCACTTAGGATTAATTAAATTTTAATATATTTGCGAACGCGGTATTTTATTCAAGCCGATACCACAAAAAATAGGGAAGCACTCTGAATATAAATATAAGTATTAACTAACTAAAAACAAAGTATTTATGGCATCTAACATGTCAAGAAGAAAATTTCTGAAAACAGGAGCCGCCGCTGCTATTGGGCTTACAGTTGTTCCAAGTTCGGTATTCGGTAGCAAATTTGGGCACGTTGCTCCAAGTGATAAACTCAACATCCTTGGGGTTGGCGTAGGAGGACGTGGTTTTGGCGTACTAAGAGGTATGGAATCACAAAATATCATCGGTCTTGCCGATGCAGACTGGGGATATGTTTCCAAAAACGGTGTATTCAAACATTTTCCAAATGCGGAGAAGTTTAAAGACTACAGGAAAATGTACGATAAGCTTGGAAAAGAAGCTGATGCCGTAATGGTAGCCACCTCCGACCATGCTCATGCTATTATTGCTGCTGATGCAATGACAATGGGAAAACATGTGTATGTAGAAAAACCACTTACCCACACTGTTTACGAGTCACGTCTTTTAACCAAATTAGCTGATAAATACAAACTGGCTACTCAAATGGGTAATCAGGGAGCATCAGGCGAAGGCGTACGCAAAATATGCGAATGGATTTGGAATGGTGAAATTGGTGAAATTACCAAAGTAGAAGCATTTACCGATCGCCCAATCTGGCCTCAAGGATTGCCACGCCCCGAAGTATCACAAAAAGTTCCAAAAGATCTTGATTGGGATTTATTTATCGGACCGGCTAAATTCAGACCCTATAATTCAATCTATACCCCATGGAACTGGCGCGGATGGTGGGATTTTGGAACAGGAGCTCTTGGCGATATGGCATGTCATATACTTCAACCGGTATCAAAAGCATTAAATTTACTATATCCAACTCACGTACAGGGTAGCTCAACTCAGCTTCTTACAGATTGCGCTCCAAATGCACAGATGGTTAAATTTACTTTCCCGGCACGTAACAATATGCCCAAAGTGGCCATGCCGGAAGTAGAGGTTTACTGGTATGATGGCGGTTTGAAACCAATGCGCCCAAAAGGTGTACCTGCAAACAAAAACCTGAACGATGACGGTGGCTGTGTAATTTTCCACGGAACTAAAGATACACTCATTTGTGGTTGCTACGGTGTTAGACCATGGTTAGTATCCGGACGCACTCCTAACGCTCCTAAAGTTATGCGCGAAGTAAAAGAAGGACATCAAATGGACTGGGTACGCGCTTGTAAAGAAAGCCCTGCCAGCCGCGTTCAAAGCGCATCTCCTTTCAGCGAAGCAGGTCCTTTAAATGAAATGGTTGTAATGGGTGTATTGGCTGTAAGGTTACAAGCATTGAATCAAGTGCTTGAATGGGATGGACAAAACATGAAGTTCACCAACATTCCTAATGATGCGATGATCAGAACCATGATTGAAGATGGTTTCAAGATTAAAGACGGACATCCTACATTCAATAATAAGATGACCGAACCATTCAATGCCGCAGAGTTTGCTAAAGAACTTATCAAGCACAATTACCGCGATGGATGGAGGTTACCTGAAATGCCTGCATAACAAAAAAATAATTCAATGGCGAGTTGCAAACTTTATTTTTTGTAACTCGTTATCTGTATATTGTTACTAACTATAAAATATAAATAAATGAAAAAATTAGCATTTGCATTGGGCTGTGTAGCCATTGCCGCTTCAATGGTATCTTGTGGTAGCGGACAAAAGAAAGCTACAGAAAAAGAAGGTGAAACTACTGCTAAAGTAGAAGAAACTACTCCGAAAATACCTGAATACAAAGTATTAAACAATCCTACTGTAAATCTTGCGGATTTCAAAAAAGACGCTAACGGATATTACCAGATATTTGATGGAAAGACATTTAAGGGCTGGCGTGGATATGGAAAAGACGCTGTTCCGGGAAAATGGACGATCGATAATGGAGCTATTAAATTTAATGGAACCGGCGGTGGAGAAGCGCAAGAAAAAGATGGTGGCGACTTGATTTTTGCTTATAACTTTAAAAACTTCGAGTTAGAATTTGAATGGAAAGTTGCTAAAGGCAGTAATTCCGGAGTATTCTATCTTGCAAGAGAAGTAGAATCTAAAGATCCTAAAACCGGAGAATGGAGAATGGAACATATCTATATCTCGGCTCCAGAAGCACAGATTTTGGATAATGAAAACCATGTTGATGCTAAAATGGGTAAAGATAATAACAGAAAATCAATGTCTTTATATGACATGATTCCCGCGGTTCCACAAAACTCAAAACCTTTCGATCAGTGGAACAAATCAAGTATTACAGTTTTCAAAGGTACTGTTCTTCACAACCAAAATGATCAGAATGTACTTGAATACCATTTATGGACTCCAGAATGGACCAAGATGCTACAAGATAGTAAGTTCAGCGAAAAAACTTGGCCTTTAGCATTTGAATTGCTTAATAATGTAGGTGGCGAAAAAAGAGAAGGATACATTGGTCTTCAAGACCATGGCGATGATGTTTGGTTCCGCAACATCCGCGTAAAGATACTAGACTAAATGATAAATATAAAGAGTTTAAAGTGTTGAGCGGGTGCTTAATGCTTTAAACTCTTTTTTACAAGCAAACATAAAAATGAAAAAACTATTGATATTTGCAGTGTTGCCATTCTTTATAGCAAGCTGCAATCAACCAAAAACAGAACCCCAGCAAGCTGAAACCCCTAAGTCGGTAAAGAAAGACATTTCTCTGCAACTTTATTCTTTACGCGATGCTATTAAAGAAGATTATGCCGGTACAATAAAAATAGTTGGTGATATAGGATATACCTCTATTGAAGCTGCAAATTATGGAGATGGAAAATTCTACGGAAAAACTCCCGAAGAATTTAAAGCAGACTTGGCAGCAGCCGGTTTAACTGCGCTTTCTTCACACACAGGCAAAGGATTATCCGAAAAAGAATTAAAGTCTAAAGATTTTTCTCAAGCATTCCAATGGTGGGATCAATGTATTGCTGCTCATAAAGCTGCCGGCATGAAATACATTGTAACTCCATCTATGGAAGTACCTAAAACACTGAAAGATTTGCAAACCTATTGCGAATACTACAATGAGATAGGTAAAAAATGTAAGGAGAACGGAATAAAATATGGCTATCATAATCATGCTTTTGAATTTCAGAAAATCGAAGATAAAGTTATGTACAACTACCTGATTGAAAACACCAATCCAGAGTATGTATTCTTTGAAATGGATGTTTACTGGGTAGTAAGAGGCGCGTCCAGTCCGGTTGATTATTTCAATAAATATCCCGGACGCTTCGAAATTCTTCACATAAAAGACAATAAAGAATTAGGCCAGAGTGGTATGGTAGGATTTGATGCTATTTTCAAGAACGCCGATACAGCAGGGACTAAACAGCTTGTGGTTGAAGTTGAGAAGTACAATTTTCCACCGGCTGAAAGTGTAAAGAAGAGCTTAGAGTACTTACAAGCCTGTTCATTAGTAAAAGCAAGCTACAGTAAATAATTAATAGATAATAGACGCGGGTTGTGCTACAAAGCGTAACCCGCATGGTATCTCCCTTTGGAGCCCTTGCTGCCTCACTCTTTGATTTTAGTTTTATAAGCCTCGTATCTGGAAATAATTTCTCTCACAAAATAATAGGTTTGCCCCCCGGGAAAGTAACCAAATTTGCAAACCGGATCATTATAATATTCTTCATTGCTTTTAAGAAGAATATACTTCTCAACATTGTTATACCAAATATTCCTGTCACTTCCATGTTTTTCTGCCAAAGCCATTGCATCATAAATATGCCCCAGCCCCGCATTATAGGCCCCTAATACAAACTTTATCCGTTCCTTATCATCGGGTACCGAACTTAAACTACGGGCTGTATTTGCTATATATTTTACGGCGGCTTTAACGCTTTGCTCCGAATCGTGTTCCATACCCGGCAATACCCCCATCGCGCGGGCAGTTCCGGGCATTAACTGCATAAGTCCTTCCGCCCCTGCCCACGAAACAACCGTAGTATCAAAATTAGATTCAGTATATGCCAATGACGCGAGCAAACGCCAGTCCCAGTTTATTTCTTTAGAATATTTCTTAAAAAGATGATCAAACCGAGAGATTCTTCCATCTTGCAAAGAAAGAATAGCTGTATATGGCACAGCCTTACTTATTTCGAAATATCGCTTTGTGCTGGCTTTGTAGGCCGGTGATGTTTTGTTCTCCGCATGCCAGGTATTTACCACATCAGCTAATAACGGGCAATCTTTTCTTACTACCCATGAAGAACGCTGATCATAACTAATGGCAAGATTGATATTCAAATTAGGGTAATAAGTCTTGTTCAATTTCGCTACGTCATTCTCGCAGACTGTATAATCGATATTTCCGGTTGATACCTGTGTTATAAGGTCTTCTATGGAAAGGCTATCATCATCTATTGGTTGAATAACGATTCCACCACCCAGTTCATTATTGAGATTTACAAGTCGATCGTAATATTTACCGGTACTTACGTGAATTTCTTTGCCAACAAGCTGCGTTACATCCGTAAGCAAGCCACCTTTACGGTTGCGCTGTACTACAACCTGATGGGTAACCACTTCTCTGCCACAAAAAGCAACGCTATCCTTCAGTCCTTTTGTAATTGGAACGTTATAAGCAATAAGATCTCCTTCGCCGGCGGCAAGCATTTCAAGAAGTTCCGATACATTCTCTGCTGTTTTAATCTCTAATTCCAACTTTATATCATCAGCAAATTGCTCTGCTAATTCATATTGAAATCCCATATCCTGCCCTCGGTAATTAAAATAAGAAATAGAACTGTTAAGCGTTAGCACTACCAGTTTCCCTTTTTGCAGGATTGCAGGTAAATCATATTCAGATTCTTTTTCTTGTGATGCCTGTTGTTGCTTCTTGCACGCCAAAAACGAAAACAATATTAAAAAAACATATAATAGTTTCTTCATCTAAAAGAGATTTGCGAAATTTAAAAACTTATTACTTATAAACCTTTTATTGTGCATATTCAAAACAAAAAACCTATTTTTGTACTCGTTATTTAATTGATTAAGTGACATATTGTCAATCTATTATATTCTCTTAAAGCAGTTGATGCAAATATAAAAACAAAATATTGAAATAACAACGTATGGTTAAGCACATTGTACTATTTAAGTTGAAGGATGAAATTTCTGAAAACGATAAATTAAAAACAGCAAATGATTTTAAACAAGCTATCGAAGCGCTTCCTCCTGTAATTGATGTGATTCGTAAAATAGAGGTAGGAATAAATATAAACCCCGGCGAATCATGGCATATAGCATTGTACAGTGAATTTGATTCACTGGAAGATGTAAAAACTTATGCTACTCATCCGGCTCATGTTGAAGCTGGTAAAATTATTGCTAACGCTAAAGATAACCGCAGTTGTGTGGATTATATAATCTAACTCTAAATAAATTATGAAGAAAACAATATTTATTACAGGATTATTCTTGTTTTGTCTTACTACACTCCATTCGCAGATAATGGAGCCCGTTAAGGTGAAAGCCCAATTTAAAAATCTGTCTGATAATGAAGCCGAAATAATATTTACCGCAACCATTGACAGAGGCTGGCACGTATATTCTACCGATCTGGAAGACGGACCAATTTCCGCCACTTTTAATATTGAAAAGAGCAACGGCATTGGGTTGATTGGCAAACTCACTCCACGAGGTGAGGAAATAGAGGAGTTCGATGAGATATTTCAGATGAAAGTTCGCTACTTCGAGGAAACCGGACAGTTTGTTCAGAAAGTTAAATTAACAGGGGGTAAATATAACATTGAAGGTTATCTTGAGTATGGAGCATGCAATAATGAAACCTGCTTACCCCCTACAGCGGTTTCTTTTGAATACGAAGGTACCTCATCAGGTACTTCGCAGGCAGTTGCCATAGAGCCACTCGATATGGCTCCGTTGCAACCGGAGAATACTCCCGCTCTTAAAACTACCCAACCATCCAAGGGGGATTGGTGGGCGCCGGTTTTCACTGAATTAGAAAACTTCGGCGAAACCACTTCGCAAGGAGATAAGTCGTGGTTATACATCTTTTTAGCAGGTTTTATCGGAGGATTGCTTGCTTTATTTACCCCATGCGTATGGCCCATTATTCCAATGACTGTTAGTTTCTTCCTGAAACGAACTAAAAATAAAAAGAAAGGGATTATTGATGCAATCACTTATGGAGCATCTATTATTATTATTTATGTAACACTGGGCATCGCCATTACCTTAATATTTGGTGCGAATGCCTTAAATGCGCTCTCAACAAATGCCCTATTTAATATCTTTTTCTTCCTGATGTTAGTGGTATTCGCAGCATCTTTCTTTGGAGCATTCGAAATTACACTTCCATCTAAATGGAGCAATTCCGTAGATAACAAAGCGGAAAAAACAAGCGGGTTGATAAGTATTTTCCTGATGGCCTTCACACTGGCACTTGTTTCCTTCTCTTGCACCGGACCCATTATTGGTTTAGTACTTGTAGAGGTTTCAACCACAGGCAACATAATTGCTCCAACTATTTGTATGTTTGGCTTTGCGCTGGCATTGGCATTACCCTTTACTTTGTTCGCCCTCTTCCCTTCCTGGCTCAAATCAATGCCAAAATCAGGGGTTTGGATGAATGTTATTAAAGTGGTATTAGGATTTCTGGAATTAGCTTTCGCACTGAAATTCCTGTCGGTTGCAGATTTGGCATACGGATGGGGAATTCTTGATCGGGAAACTTTCCTTGCCTTATGGATTGTTATCTTCGCTCTTCTGGGTATGTACCTATTAGGAAAAATCAAATTTAGTCATGACAATGATGAAGAAAATAAAGTTAGTGTACCGCGTTTCTTCCTTGCATTAATATCTCTTGCTTTTGCGGTTTACATGATTCCCGGCCTTTGGGGTGCACCCCTAAAAGCAGTCAGTGCATTTGCGCCACCGCTTAATACTCAGGATTTCAACCTCTATAATAAAGAGGTACATGCCAAATTCGATGATTATGATGCCGGAATGGAATATGCGCGTAAACACAAGAAACCAGTTATGCTTGATTTCACTGGACATGGATGTGTTAATTGCCGTAAAATGGAACTTGCCGTATGGACAGATCAGAGAGTGAGTGATATAATTAACAACGATTATGTGCTCATCACCCTGTTTGTTGATAACAAGACCAAACTCCCTGAACAAATAAAGATTAACGAAAACGGCAGAGAGCGCACATTGCGCACCGAAGGAGATAAATGGAGCTATTTGCAAAGCACCAAATTCAGGTATAACGCGCAACCATTTTACGTCTTGCTTGATAATGAAGGAAAGCCACTTAATAAATCGTATGTTTATGATGAAGACATTAATAAATATGTGGATTTCCTTGAAACCGGTTTGAAGAATTACCGCAAATAAATCTTATAACAAAATACACATGAAGAAAATAATTAATCCATGGAAAGGCCTTGAAGGCTACAACTGCTTTGGCTGCGCACCCAATAACGAAGCTGGTGTAAAAATGGAATTTTACGAAGAGGGTGACGAAATAATTAGTATATGGAAACCCCGCCCCGAATATCAGGGGTGGATCAACACCTTACATGGAGGAATACAGGCTGTTCTTTTAGATGAGATTTGCGCATGGGTAATTTTACGGAAATTACAAACTACGGGAGTAACTTCTAAAATGGAAACACGTTATATGAAACCCATTGATACGCGCGATGAATATATTAAACTTAGAGCCAGCATCAAAGAGACCAAAAGAAATATCATAATAATCGAGGCACAGTTATACAATGCACAAGATGAATTATGCACCAAAGCTTTATGTACTTATTTCACCTTTTCGCAGGAAAAGGCCAAAAATGAGATGCATTTTATCTCTTGTGATCTCGAAAAATGATTTTTTGTGATAAAAGTTTGGTATATTCAGTAAAACAGTTTATTTTTGTCGCAAAGGATAATAAAACAAATGAGAATTGCAATTACACATCATCATCTTCCTAACTACTAATGCGGTGGGCATAGATGATATTGTGTAAAATAATATAGCAGGCTTACCATTGGTAAGCCTTTTTTATTTAATTCAATCATAAATAATAATCTTAAATACCATTATGTTAAGAATCGCAGTACAAGCCAAAGGGCGTCTTTTTGAAGAAACAATGACATTACTAAGTGAGTCGGATATCAAACTAAGTCCGTCTAAAAGAACTCTGTTGGTACAATCATCCAATTTTCCCATCGAGGTTTTATTTCTCCGGGATGATGACATCCCTCAATCCGTAGCCACAGGCGTAGCCGATTTGGGCATTGTGGGAGAAAATGAATTTATAGAAAAAAACGAGAATGCCCATATAATAAAGAAACTGGGATTTAGTAAATGCCGGTTATCATTGGCAATACCTAAAGATATAGATTATACTGGCGTATCATGGTTTCATAACAAAAAAATTGCAACTTCCTACCCTTCCATCCTTGAAAAGTATTTCGAACAGAATGGCGTTAAAGCAGATATTCATGTTATTACCGGATCGGTAGAAGTGGCACCCGGTATTGGATTGGCCGATGCTATTTTTGATATAGTTAGTTCCGGATCTACTTTGGTTAGCAATCGTCTTAAAGAAGTAGAGCTCGTAATGAAATCGGAAGCTGTATTAATAGCCAATAAAAAACTTACTGATGAGAAAAAAGAGATACTCGATGATTTACTTTTCCGTATTGATGCAGTTAAAACTGCCGAAGACAAGAAATATGTGCTTATGAATGCTCCTAAAGAGAAACTGGAAGAGATAATTAGCGCATTGCCCGGAATGAAAAGTCCGACAATCATGCCTTTAGCACAGGAAGGATGGTGCTCGGTTCATACAGTTCTCGACCAAAAACGCTTTTGGGAAATCATTGGAAAACTTAAAGCATTGGGAGCAGAAGGAATTTTAGTGCTACCGATTGAGAAAATGATTATATAAATTAGCTACGAGTTACAAGAAAAGAACTGCAACAGCACTTGTAACTTGTAACTCGTAACTTACAACTTGTAACTATTTAAACATGGAAATTATAAAATACCCCGCCAAAGAAGAATGGAAAAACATTCTGAAAAGACCGGAATTGCAAACAGAGAGTTTATTTGATACTGTTCAAAGCATTCTGAATAAAATAAAATCAAGTGGCGATGAAGCTGTACTGGCCTACGAATCGCACTTTGATAAAGTAGAACTGAAATCTGTTATTGTTTCCAAAGAAGAAATAAAGGAAGCCCAGAATCTTGTACCCATCGAATTGAAATCGGCGCTGCATCTGGCAAAAAGAAATATCGAAATTTTTCATGCAGCACAACGTTTCGAAAGCAAGGAAGTGGTTACAATGGACGGAATTACTTGCTGGCAAAAAGCGGTTCCTATTGAAAAAGTTGGACTATACATTCCCGGTGGAACGGCTCCCCTGTTCTCTACTGTGCTTATGCTTGCTATTCCTGCGAAGATAGCCGGATGCAAAGAAATTGTACTTTGCTCCCCCCCTAATAAAGAAGGTAAAATACACCCGGCTATTTTATTCGCCGCCCAAATCGCAGGAGTAGATAAAATCTTTAAAATTGGTGGAGTTCAGGCAATTGCGGCTATGGCTTATGGAACAGAGAGTGTACCAAAAGTTTATAAGATATTTGGCCCTGGTAATCAATATGTTACGGCTGCCAAACAGTTTGTAAGCTTGCGCGAAGTAGCTATTGATATGCCTGCCGGCCCTTCGGAAGTAGAGGTTCTGGCAGATGAAACAGCTGATCCGGTATTGATTGCTTCGGATTTATTATCACAGGCAGAGCACGGGATCGACAGTCAGGCAATACTGATCACCACCTCCGAATTACTTTTAAAAGAAGTAACCTTCGAGATAGAGAAACAGTTGGGACATCTTGAACGACGAGAGATTGCCAGTCAATCTTTAAAACACAGTAAACTTATTTTAGTTAGCAATATAGAGGATGCTATTGCACTTACCAATGAATATGCACCGGAACATCTTATCATCCAAACAGCCAACTACATGGAGATAGCAGGACAGATTGCAAACGCCGGCTCTGTTTTCCTTGGCCCATATACTCCGGAAAGTGCTGGCGACTATGCTTCGGGAACTAATCACACTTTACCCACAAACGGGTATGCAAAAGCCTACAGTGGTGTTAATTTAGATAGTTTTATAAAGAAAATTACCTTCCAGAAAATCACAAAAGAAGGATTAGTCGCGCTAGGACCGGCCATTGAAGTGATGGCTGCCAATGAAGAACTTTATGCTCACAAAAATGCAGTTACTTTAAGGCTAAATAAGATATTTAATAAAAGTAGTTGAGGAGGTAAAGATAGGTAAAGGAGGTAAAGTAGAATATATTTATTCACTAACTACTTTACCTATCTTTACCTATCTTTACCTACTTTACCTGCTTTACCTACTTTACCTGCTTTACCTGCTTTACCTACTTTACCTACTTTACCTAACTTTACCTAACTTTATTAACATATGCGCTCATTAGAAGAACTAACCCGACCGAATATCTGGAAACTTAAGCCCTATTCTTCGGCTCGCGATGAATACAAAGGAATATCCGCATCCGTATTTCTGGATGCAAACGAAAATCCGTATAACTTGCCCAATAACAGATATCCCGATCCGCTGCAATGGGATTTGAAACATGAACTGGCTCGGATAAAAAAGACCAATCCGGAAAACATCTTTCTCGGAAACGGAAGTGACGAAGCTATTGATCTGGTTTATCGTGCATTCTGCGAACCGGGAATCGACAATGTAGTGGCTATTGACCCTACATACGGCATGTATCAGGTATGCGCGGACATTAATAATGTTGAATACCGTAAGGTATTATTAAATGATGAATTCCAATTCTCTGCCAAAGAATTACTTGATGCTGCTGATAAGAACACCAAACTGATCTTTCTTTGTTCGCCCAATAATCCAACAGCAAATGATCTGTTACGCTCGGAAATAGAAAATCTTATTAACCAGTTCGAAGGCTTAGTGATTTTAGATGAAGCCTATAATGACTTCTCCAAATCACCTTCTTTCATCGAAGAATTAGATAAATACCCCAATCTGGTCATCTTTCAAACATTCTCCAAAGCGTGGGGATCTGCAGGAATCCGCCTAGGCATGGCATTTGCATCAACAGATATTATCAACTTGTTGAACAAGATAAAGTATCCTTATAATGTAAATAAACTCACCCAACAGCAAGGGCTTGAAATGGTTCATAAATATTATGAAATAGAACGATGGGTTAAAACGCTTATCCTAGAGCGCAACCAGTTTATGAAAGAATTTGCAAGGTTAAAGGTTGTGGAAAAGGTATTTCCATCGGATGCCAATTTCTTTTTAGCCAAAGTTATTGATGCAGTTAAAATATATAACTATCTGGTAGGTGAAGGAATTATCGTTCGTAACCGAAACTCTATAAGTTTATGTGGCAATTGCCTGCGCATAACTGTTGGTACAAGAATTGAGAATAATAAATTATTGGAAGCTTTAAAGCATTATAAATTAGAAGTAAGATAAGAAGAAGAGGATATGAAAAAGAAAATACTATTTATTGATCGTGATGGAACGTTAGTGATTGAGCCACCAGTAGATTATCAATTAGATTCTCTGGATAAATTAGAGTTTTATCCAAAAGTTTTCCGTAACCTTGGATTTATCCGTTCAAAACTTGATTTTGAATTTGTTATGGTAACTAATCAAGATGGTTTAGGTACTTCTTCTTTTCCTGAAAACACTTTCTGGCCTGCACACCATCTGATTTTAAAGACATTCGCTGGCGAAGGTATTATTTTTGATCGTATTCTTATCGATAAAAGTTTCCCGGAAGACAATGCTCCAACAAGAAAGCCTCGTACCGGAATGTTAACCGAATATATCAACAATCCCGAATATGATATGACCGGAAGTTTCGTAATTGGTGATAGGGCAACAGATGTGGAACTAGCTAAAAACCTGGGTTGTAAAGCTATATATTTACAAGATAGTAACGAAGATCTCAAGGAAAAAGGACTAGATGATTACTGCTCCTTATTCACCACAGATTGGGATAGGATTACGGAATTTTTATTTGCCGGAGAACGAACCGCGGAAATTCGCAGAACCACTAAAGAAACAGACATTTATATTTCTATGAATCTGGATGGCAACGGAAGTTGTAATATATCAACCGGATTAGGTTTCTTCGATCACATGCTTGAGCAAATTGGAAAACACTCAGGAATTAATCTAACCATTCAGGTTAACGGCGACCTGGCAGTTGACGAGCATCATACAATCGAAGATACAGCTATAGCACTTGGAGAATGTTTCCATCGGGCACTGGGCAATAAAAGAGGTATTGAAAGGTATGGCTACACGCTGCCCATGGATGATTGTCTTTGCCAGGTATGTCTCGACTTTGGTGGCCGTTCT
This sequence comes from Bacteroides sp., assembly GCA_036724805.1. GTDB lineage: Bacteria > Bacteroidota > Bacteroidia > Bacteroidales > Bacteroidaceae > Bacteroides. The sequence goes on along the minus strand of DAIMFE010000003.1, from coordinate 530 downwards.
TGGTTGGTTTGGAATGCCAATTTTAAAAGAGAAAAGATTGGTGAAATGCCTACGGAAATGTTTTTGCATTTCTTTAAATCACTAAGCGATGGTGCAAAAATGAATCTGAACATTAAAGCGGAAGGAGAAAACGAGCATCATAAGATTGAAGGTATTTTTAAAGCACTCGCACGATCTATAAAAATGGCAATTAAGAGGGATATATATCAGTACAACTTGCCTTCAACAAAAGGAGAAATCTTTTAAAACTACATGGATAATAATGCCGCCCCTACATCATAAGGCATTATCCCCAAATGTCCATTAGAGTTATTCGAAGCAGAATCTATCCATTTAACCTAGGGACTTTCTAATCCAAACGCACGTTGCATTTCTCCAAACAGCACGCTGCATTTGTCTCAACAGCACGTTGCTAATTCGAAAATGCACGTTGCATTTGGGAAAACAACACGTTGCATTTGTAGATGCCGCATGGTGTAGGGGCGGGCCTTGTGTCCGCCCTTGAATATACGATGCTTTTACTGGCGGAC
>DAIMFE010000002.1:79064-91350 GCA_036724805.1 Bacteroides sp. | reverse complement strand
AAGTTCCATTTGATGTTATTTTAATGTATAAAAATTAATAAGCCGTTGTAGCGCCCGTTGGCAAACAGGGCAGAAAACAGGATAGCCATTGGTTCTCATTCTGCAATCGAATGCAGGACGGAAAACCCCTTTTGTGGCATAACCACCCCCTTCGTAAACGCCAATAGGATAATTGTTTTTATCCTTCTCGGGTGTAGGTACAGGAGTTCCCGGCCTTAGCATATCTTCCCATTTAGATTTAAAATCAACAAAAGTAGTTATGTTTTGTTCCCATGGTTCCACCTCATGTGGATACGTTATGGCAGTGGGATCCTGGCTTTCGTAAAAATATTCATCGGCAAGGCCACCAAAGCTATGTCCGAACTCGTGAACCACTACAGGTTTAAACATTGGATTGTGGGTAGTGGTAAGCGTATACGAGTTATATATTCCGCCGCCGCCATATTGTTCGGTATTTGCCAATATAATGATATGTTCGTAAGGAATACCTGCCAGCGCGTTGTGAATAGCCTTAACACGGGTAGTTGTTAAATACCGCTCGGAGTAAAACGTATCGAAATGTGAGTTGAAAGCTGTTTGCCTCCATTTATTTTTGCTTGGAATACTCACCCCGCTATCGAGCGAAGAAGATTCAACAGCTACAATATTGAAACGACCTTTCATGGCTTTAAAAGGTTCGTGGTTGAAAAGACTTTCCATGGCGATGGATGCATCTTTGCGGAAGACATCCATTTCTTCATTGGTGTACCCTTCCGCAAGAATAGCCACATCGATGCAATCTTTTTCGTTCCCGCTTTTTAGCAGGTATTTATAAGGAGTTATATGGGTATGCCCTTTCTTGTGGATAAGAATATCATTTGGAGTAACTTTATGGATTATACCGGCTGTTTGCTTATTCATATTGTCATATAATATAACTTCAACCTCAATGGGGTGTAAAGGGTAGGGAAGAAGAAAACTATTCTCGAAAGCTTTTGAAGTACTCTTGGCTTCTTCGGTTGCTACCCATTCCTGAAATAAAGACGAGAATGAAGTGCGGTATATAATTTCTTTGTTATCCAATGCTCTCACAATGATTTCTCCATTCCCTCTTAGAGGAAGCTCGTTTAAATGGTGCTGTTTGCCTGCCCATCCGGGTAGTTCGATAAGTTCATCAAGAAAGATGCCCTGCGAAGTTGAGTTTCCGGTGAAGATATAATCAACCCTTAAAGTTTTATCCGTAAAGTAATCTTTGAAATCTTGGGCGTGGCTATTTGTTACAACTATAAGCGCGAAAAAGAGAAACGATAGTTGGGGTTTCATGGTTTCATTTTTAATTATTAGAATACAAAGTTAAAAACAAAAATAACTTATTTGTTTCGTTTTTAGATATATAACTAATGAATGATATTGTTTATCGGTTATTTTCTTTATTTTTGTAGGAAATAACTAACATAAAGAGATTAAAATGGGACATCATCAACTTGATGCATTAGATGAACAAATTTTAAAAATGGTTGCGGAAAATGCTCGTATTCCTTTTTTGGAAGTAGCGAGGGTTTGTAATGTTTCGGGAGCAGCCATTCATCAACGTATACAAAAACTAACCAATTTGGGTATCCTGAAAGGTTCCGAATATATTATTGATCCCGAAAAGGTGGGGTATGAAACATGTGCTTATATTGGTATTTTCTTGAAAGATCCAGAATCTTTCGATTCGGTATTAGAAGCGCTTAAAAAGATACCCGAAGTGGTTGAATGCCATTTTACAACCGGTAAATACGATATGTTCATTAAAATATATGCCAGGAATAATCACCATTTATTAAGCATTATCCACGATAAACTTCAACCTTTGGGATTGTCGAGAACAGAAACATTAATCTCGTTTAACGAGGCTATAAAAAGGCAAATGCCTATCAATATTGATATGGAAAACGAGATTGAGGATTAGTTGTATTACTTTACATCTCTATAAACGAAAAGTATCTGCTTACACAGATACTTTTCCTGCTATATGGGGGTATGGGTCGTAATTTACGAGTTCAAAATCTTCATATTTGAAATCGAAGATGCTTTTAACCTCCGGGTTGATTTTCAGTTGAGGAAGCTTTCTGGGCTCACGACTTAATTGCAACTTTACCTGTTCCAGATGATTATTATAAATATGCGCATCGCCCAGTGTATGAACAAAATCACCAACTTTAAGTTGGGTTACCTGCGCCATCATTTGAAGCAATAAAGCATACGAAGCGATATTGAACGGAACTCCCAGAAATATATCCGCACTACGCTGATAAAGCTGTAGACTTAGTCTGCCATCGGCCACATAGAATTGAAAAAGGATATGGCAAGGGGGCAGGTTCATATTATTCAAGTCGGCAACGTTCCAGGCGCTTACCAGCATGCGGCGCGAGTCCGGATTGTTTTTTATTGTATTCACCACTTCGGTAATCTGATCAATATGTCCGCCCCGGTAATCGGGCCACGACCGCCATTGGTATCCATAGATATGCCCCAGATTACCATCTTCATCCGCCCATTCATTCCATATACGTACTCCGTTTTCCTGCAAATACTTTGCATTGGTATCTCCCCTGAGAAACCATAAAAGTTCGTATATGATGGATTTTAGATGCAATTTCTTTGTGGTAAGCACAGGAAATCCCTCGTCCATGTTAAACCTCATTTGATGTCCGAAAACACTAATTGTACCGGTTCCGGTACGGTCTTCTTTTTGGGTACCTTCTTTAAGGACTCTATCCAACAGATCTAAATATTGTTTCATGCCACAAAAGTACAGATTTTCCGGAGATACAACTTAAAAACTTACAGGAAAGGAGTAAAAAGATGTGCAAACCAACCCACAAATCTTTTCCAGCGCGAACGTTGTTTCCAATTCTCTTGCGTCATTAGGGTACTTTCCTTTTTATCGGCTTGAAACATGTCCATCAGTTCTCCTGTAGTTTCTTTATCGAAAATAAAAGCATTGGTTTCGTAATCGTACCGGAGGCTGCGGCTATCGAGATTGGCCGAACCAACTGTACAGAAAAGACTATCAATCATCATAATCTTAGAATGATGGAATCCTGCGTTATACATATAAATGTTTGCTCCTTTCTTCATTAACCGATGGCTTACATAGTGAGAGGCATCCGGGGTAAAGCCAATGTCCGACTTGGCAGAAATCATGATTTGAACATCTACACCCCTTTTCATTGCTTTTTTTATTGCCTTTTTGATGGAGCGGGTAGGAACAAAATACGGATTAACAATCTGAATGATTTCTTCTGCCGAATCGATGGATTTCGCAACGGTACGTCGCAGTAACTTGGGAGAAACCCGGGGGGCACGGTCTACAATGGCAACTGTTTTATTGCCAACTGTATCTGCCGGTGGATAATATTGTTTTCCTTCGATAGATTCCTTGGTTGTCTTTTTCCACGTCAGTAAAAAAATATCCTGTAAATCGTAAACAGAATTACCTTGTATTTTCATGTGCATATCGCGCCAGGGACCTATCTCGGGTAAGCCGTTTATGTAATAATCGGCAACATTCATGCCGCCGGTATAGGCTGTTTTACCATCAATCACCACTATTTTTCTATGGTCGCGGTGAAATATATGATTTATATAAGGAAAGGTAATGGGGTCGAACTTTTTAATTTCAACACCCGAACTGCGGATCTTGCTGAGATGATTCTTCTTTAGCGGCTGATTGTTCGAAGAGTTACCAAAGGCATCGAATATGAGCCGCACTTCAACACCTTCTCTTGCTTTTTCTGCAAGCAAAGAAAACATCAAGCTAGCAATAGAATCATTACGGAAGTTGAAATACTCCATATGAATGTGATGTTTTGCCTTTTTTATTTCGGCAAACATGCTGTTAAACTTTTTGGTGCCATTTGGCAGAAGTTTAATTTTGTTATTGAAGCTTATAGGAACACCTGATTCGGTTAAATACCGCAGTACAACCGAATCACTTTTTATGGAATCCTGAGCGAAAGCATACGTTCCGGTCAGAATTAGAAATGTAGATAGAAGAATGATTTGTTTTATATCTTTCACTCCATTGTATAAATTTTACGTACTCCCATAAAAAGGAGTACTGCACCGGCAATAGCTAAGGTTTTTAAATCCAGTGTGGTAGCATTGTTTTGAATAACAGAAACGAATACATCCCGAAAAAAGCCTAGTATCACATGGATTCCATCGAATAAGAAAAAGAGTATAATTGATAAAATTATACCAAAAGAAGCCAATATAGAGGCAAGTTTATTGTTCCGACCCGGCAAACGATGCATCACGCGTGCAGAGAATCCATTATCGGCTATGGTTTGTTTCTTTTCACTAAAGAACTGTTCAAGCAATTTATCATCATTATCGTTCATAACCATTTTGCTTTAAGTATTTTGCTAACTTTTCTTTCCCACGAGATAAATGCGATTTTACCGTTCCCGTAGGGCATCCTGTTATTCCTGCAATTTTATCAATGCTTAAATCTTCCGTATAAAACAAAGTAATGCAGGTGCGTTCAATTTCTTTTAGCGTTATCATGGCTTGATAGATATCCGTGCTTTCGCTAAAATTATTCTGTTCGGTATAATGTACATTATCAATCTCGCGGCTATCAAGGTCTGCCGTTTCTTTTCGACTGCGAATATAATCATAAAAAATATTATAAGCAATTCTGTACAACCAAGTTGAAAAGCTCGATAAATTTTTGAACGATGCGATGTTGGTATAGGCTTTTATGAACGTATCCTGTGCCAGATCATCGCTTAGCTCCGAATCTCCACAAGTTTGATTCAAAAAGAATCGGCGTATCTGCGATTGATATTTCTTTACCAACTGGTCGAAGGCCTTGGTGTTGCTGAACACCACGACCTGCGCAACGAGTGATATGTCACTTAGTTGGCTCATCTATCTTTTTTACCGTTGTTGACGTAGTGGATTATAACCTGTCCAAATCCGGTAAACATAACGAGTAAGCCTATCGTTCCAATGGCAAATCTGTTGGTAATGGCATAGAGAAAAATAAATAACCCGAAACCCACACAAATGTTATATATGCCTTTAGATAATGTATTATTCTCTTTTTGACTTCTCATAAATTCTTCAGGAATGGGCTGACCGGCCGCGAGCGCCTGTTCGGCTAATTTGTACCGGGCTTTCCTGTTCTTGTACTGAAAGAAAAATGCTATAAATACAATAAATACCGGAAGTCCGAATACGGCTACTACCGCAACAACGGCCACCATGTTTTTTGAAAAGGCATCTCCGATCGTTCCGAATCTGAATGGACGATCCCTTTCTTGTTCGTGGTGACTACCGGAAATATTATCAGACGCCTCTACAGTATCTTCCCATTCGGTGACCCGGGTTGTGTCTTCTTGTGCTACCAAAGATAGGTTTAATGCCAATGCTGTAAACAGCAAAAATAAAATTCGTTTCATAGATTTTGTATGTTTTTTTGTTTCTTTCTTCGATTCTTAGACGTAATAATTGGATTAGAAAGTTGCAAGAAGACGAATATTTTTTTGATCTTTGCGCTTATTAAGAACCTAAAGATGAATTTGCCCTCTGATTTTGTAACTCAATTACGTAATATATTAGGTGATGACGAAAGTAACGAATTGATAAATTCTTTAAAAGAACCATCTCCCATAAGTATTCGTATAAATCCCGACAAAGGTAATAACTTTCAACCTTCAACTTTCCACTCCGTACTAAAAAAAGTAGCGTGGAGCGAAAATGGGTATTATTTATCCGAAAGACTGACCTTCACTTTCGATCCGTTATTTCATGCCGGAGTGTATTATGTGCAGGAAGCATCTTCCATGTTCATCGAACAGGCCGTTAAGCAAGTTGTTCAAGAACCTGTATTGGCACTTGATCTTTGTGCTGCTCCCGGTGGAAAATCTACCCACCTGCGGAGCATATTGCCAAAAGGTAGCTTTCTGGTATCGAATGAAGTAATCCGTAGCCGCTCACAAATCCTTGCCGAAAACATAACAAAGTGGGGACACCCCGATGTTATGGTTACCAATAACGATCCTGCTGATTTTGGAGAAACAAATGTTTCTTTTGATGTAATCCTTGCTGATGTTCCTTGCTCGGGAGAAGGAATGTTCCGAAAAGATGAAGCGGCAATCGGTGAATGGAGCCCGGCTAACGTAGAGATATGCCGGCAGCGGCAACGGCGAATAATTGCCGATATCTGGTCGTCTCTTAAACCGGGTGGTATTCTTATTTATAGTACCTGTACTTTTAATGCAAAAGAGAATGAGGATAATGTGGATTGGATTGTTAACGAGCTTGGTGCTGCAACTGTTAGACTTGAATCTGCTGATAATTATAATTTAACAGGCGACCTTACCAATCGCGGTTTAAATGTATATCGCTTTTTACCTCACCGGGTAGAGGGGGAGGGGTTCTTTATGGCAGTTTTGCAAAAGCTTCCCGATGATGATTTTGTACCTGTGATTAAAAAGAACCCATTAAGCAAGAAAAGTAAAAAGCCTGTAGTTGAGGATAAAATAATAAATTCTCCATTTTACGAGGCCGAACAAAATATGCTCTCCCAAAAGCTAAAGGTATTGCAATCAGGGGTTTCTGTTAGCACAATGAAGGGAAAGGATGAAATACCATCGCATGCTTTGGCTATGACCGATATTGAGGAGCGTAACAGGTATCCCAGGATTGAAGTTGCTTACGAACAGGCAATCTCTTATCTGCGGAGAGAAACTTTAAATCTGGAAGAAGGGGTTCCGAAAGGATATATTATACTAACTTACAAGGATATTCCATTAGGATTTGTGAAGAATCTGGGTAACCGCGCCAATAATTTGTATCCGCAGGAATGGCGGATACGGAGTGGGTATTTACCGGATATAATTCGCGTTTTAACGTAGTAAGGGCATCCACAAGGGATGCCCTGATAATGGATGCCCCTGCCGATCACAGCCTGTTTTTATACATTTCCGCCATCGCCTTCTGGTACTGATTCTTCAGCAGAATATAATTTTGCTTACTTTGATACACCACCGATACCTCCACAAAATAATCAATAATAGAGATCTCACCACCGGTAAGCGCATCCTTCAATACCTGCAAATCCGATTGACCGGCAAAAGTCTTTTCGTATTCTTCCATGGTAGCCCGTGCCGCTTTTGCTTCGCGATATTGTTGGGCAAGTTCCGATTCAATCTCCAACTGTTTGTTTTCCTTCTGAAAAGTAAGGTTGAGATGCTTGGCCTTTGCCTGCTTTACCTTGTTCCGATTCTCGAAGAGTGGGATAGAAACACCCGCGATAACCCCATTGAAAGGCATGCCCGACTCTGTATTCCGGCGATAACCCAGCTCCAGTTTAGGCAACCATTGAGATTTATTGAGATTGATTTCAACTTGTGAAGCAGCCGTCTCTCTATCCAGAGCATAGAGCGATATGTCCGATGTAACAACCTCATTACGAAGAGATTCGTAATCTTGTGGTAAGATAACAGCCGGATATTCGGTACCATCGAAGGTGATTTGTTTATTTCCATTCAAGGTAGTTAGTTCCTGTATCTTATTTCTCAATGCGGTTTCGTTTAGGGCAGCCTCTGTTTTTACATTCAGCAATTCCAGATTGATTTTGTTCGTTTCAATAATGGTAGCATCTCCCGCTTGTAACCTCTGCTTGTACAAATCGGAAAGCAATAAAGCATTACTGAGGCGCTCGTCCAGTATTTCCTTTTGCTGCCTGAGCAGGATAATATCCAGGCATATTTCTTTTGCCTGTAATAATATGTCGCGTCTAAAAGCTCCTGCCCGACTATCAAAAGCACCCATTTTAAGCTTATTCATCTTGTTGCGGGCAACGTACAAACCGGGGAAATCGAAGCTTTGAGAAACCTCAAGCTCACTGATCGTTTCATCGCCTTTTCCCCATAAATAGGAGTAAGATACGGATGGATCAGATAAATTGTTATCCGTTTTAGCCTCCAATTTCAGGGAAATTGTTTCTTGCTTATTGGCCTGTAATTGCTTATTATTGGCTTCAATACTTAAAAGTACATCTTCAATGCTTTGTGTTTGGGCATGCATCACTGTTGATGCGATTAAACCCAGAAATAGAAAAAGTATTTTATGTTTCATTTTTATTGTTTCTTCTTTATCAATAAATAAACAATAGGAACGATAAATCCGTTCAGGAAAGTAGATGTTAATAATCCACCGAGAATAACTTTTGCCATCGGACTTTGAATTTCGTTGCCCGGTAAATCACCTCCCAACGCCAAAGGCACCAGTGCTAAAGCCGAAGTTAGGGCAGTCATAAGAATGGGGTTTAATCTATCTAACGAACCGTGCAGTACGCTATCATAAACGCTATAGTTTTCTTCTTCCTGCAAATGTCTGTAGCGATTGATGAGCAACATTCCGTTGCGGGTAGCAATACCAAATAGCGATATAAACCCGATGATGGCAGGAATACTGATCTCGCCGGTGGTAAATGCCAGTATAAACACCCCACCGATAAGAGCTAGTGGCAGGTTGAGAAGAATGATACCCGATAGCTTTGCACTCCTGAATTCATTATAAAGCAGAAGGAAGATCACCACGATAGCCATTAAAGAAGTGATTAGCAATGTTCGGCTTGCTGCCTGCTCGCTTTCAAACTGACCACCGTATTCAATATGATATCCTTCGGGCAGGCTGATTTCTTCATCTACAATGTCACGGATATCGTTCACTACACTCCGCAAATCCCTGTCGGCAATGTTGGCCGAAATCACAATCTTACGTTTCACGTTCTCGCGGCTTACCGTGTTTGGCCCCATCGATGAGGTAATATCGGCAATGTAGTTGAGCGGCACTTTCTTACCGTCTTCGGTATCGATCATTAAATCCGAAATCTTATTTATCTTATCTCTGTTTTCATCGTTCACTTTCACGGTGAGATCGAAGCTTTTTCCCTGTTCATACACCTGCGAAACTACTTCTCCCGCAAGGTTAACATTCACAAACTCGGAAAATTCGGGGAGAGTAATGCCGTATTTAGCCATGATTTCCCGTTTAGGGGTAATCTTTAGCTGCGGACGCTCAATCTGTTGCTCCACGTTTAAATCGGCAATGCCTTTCACACCGCCCACGGCACTCTTTATTTGATTCCCTATTGCGAACATCTTATTCAGATCATCGCCAAATAGTTTAATAGCAATGTTTGCCTGAGTGCCCGAAAGCATGGCATCGATACGGTGGCTAATTGGCTGACCAATCTCAATGTTTGCACCCGTAATGGTTGAAAGTTTCTCGCGTACTTCGGCCATAAATTCACCGCGACTTCTTTTATCGAGTTGAAAAGGAGCTTCCAGTTCCGAAACATTTACTCCCAGCGCATGCTCGTCTAGTTCTGCGCGACCGGTTTTGCGGGCAACGGTTTGTACCTCGGGAATGGTTAAGAGAAGCATTTCGGCACGATGCCCCATCTTGTCCGATTCTTCCAGAGAAATACCGGGCATCGAGCCAACGTTGATAGTGAGTGAGCCTTCGTTGAAGGGCGGAAGGAAGCTGCGCCCCAACGTAAAAAATAACGCAAGGGTTACCACGAATAAAACAATGGTACATCCTAATATAATCTTTTTATACCTCAATGCCCATACAAGTGCTTTCTCATAAATCCCTTTCATCCAAACTGCCACAAAAGCCTCCTTGGGCAATTCGTCTTTTTGGGTTTTGTCCAACAGATAACTGCACAATACAGGGGTAAGCGTTAAGGCGATAACGGTGGATGCGCATAAGGCCACAATAAATGCTATTCCCAGAGGTACGAGCATTCTGCCCTCCATTCCGGTAAGGAAAAACAGCGGTACAAAGCTCGCAACAATAATTAACGTAGAATTAAGAATGGGCATACGCACCTCTTTCGATGCATTAAATACCACCTCGATAATAGGTGCTCTTTCTTCAACGGGCTTCATTTGGTTTTCTCGCAACCGTTTATAAACGTTTTCCACATCCACAATGGCATCATCCACAAGAGAGCCAATGGCAATAGCTAAACCTCCCAAACTCATGGTGTTAATGGTTAATCCCAGATAATGCAAAGTGAGCAGCGAGATAAGAATCGATAGCGGAATGGTAACCAGCGAAATAATTGTTGTACGCACGTTGCCCAGAAACAGGAAAAGGATGATTACCACAAAGATACCGCCTTCAATCAGAGATTGCTGAACGTTACCGATGGAGCTTTCAATAAACCGGCTTTGTCTGAATATATCGGTAGATACATTTACATCGGGAGGCAGGTTTTTTCGAAGATCATTAAGAGATGCTTCGAGTTTCTTTGTCAACTCTAGTGTGCTTGTAGCGGGCTGCTTGGTTACGGTAAGCAGTATGGCAGGTTTTCCACGTTCGGATGCTGTACCCAGTTTGGGCGCTTTACCACCCACTTTTATCGCTGCAATATCTTCGAGCATTACAGGTATATTGTCGATAGATTTTACCAACACTTTACCTAGCCTGCCTACATCATCGGTAGATAATATGCCACGTACAATATATTCATTTCCGTATTCATAAAGAACGCCTCCATTGGCATTGAGATTCATATCGCGGGTGGCCTCCATCACTTCGTTAAGAGACACCCCGTAATGTTTCATGCGGTTGGGCGATAGTAATATCTGGTATTCTTTGATATCTCCGCCTAACACGGCAACCTGTGCTACCCCTCCGGTTGATAATAAACGCGGGCGGATTGTCCAATCGGCAATGGTTCTAAGGTCGAGCAGGGAGGTAGTATCGGCAGTTAATCCGATAATCAACATCTCTCCCAGAATAGAAGATTGCGGTCCTAGTGTTGGATTCCCTACATTCTCGGGCAGCGACTCGTTAACCACGGTAAGTTTTTCGGATACAATCTGTCGGGCAAGGTAAATGTCTGTCTCCCAATCGAATTCTACCGATACGACAGAAAATCCGGTAGTAGAAGAAGAGCGTACACGGCGCACTCCCGTAGCCCCATTTACTGCTGTTTCGATAGGAAAGGTAACAAGTTGCTCCACCTCTTCGGTTGCCATACCATTGGCCTCGGTCATAATAACTACAGTAGGGGCATTGAGGTCGGGAAACACATCCACTTCGGTGTGCATGGCCGTATAGGTGCCCCATATCATTATCAGCGTGGCTGCTGCTAATACAACCAATCGGTTGTTTAGCGAATAACGTATTATTTTGTTTAGCATAATGGTTAGTGTTCGTGTGTGTGTGCCGGTAGCGCGTTGCTGGCAGAAGCCAGTTTTACCTGATAAGCGCCATTGGTAACTACTTTTTCTCCGGCGTGAATGCCGCTTACTATCTGAACATGGCTTCCATTATCAGCACCCAGTTTCACTTCCTGCTTTTTATAACATTCGTCATCCAATTGCAGATATACAAAGTAGCTTCCCTGCTCTTCGGTAAGGGCGCTATGTGGCAAGGATAATACTTGTTGCATGGGCGATGATAAAAGATATATCTCAACAAAAGAGCCGGGAAGAACATCGCCTTTGTTATCGAATTCGAACGTAACAGGTACATAATACGAATTATCACCGGATGATTTGCCAAACGATAGCAACCGGCCTCCTAACTCCTGCAACCGATAGACTTCATTATTATAAGGAGTTTTAAAGTTGGCCGATGATATGGTGCGTAAGTTGGAATAGTACTTTTCGGAAACCTCTGCCCGAAGGAATAAACGGCGGTTCTGGGTGATGCTTACCAATGGTTGCCCAAGTTCTACATAATCGCCTTCTTTTACTAAAACACTTTTTATGTATCCCCCAATGGGTGCCACAATGGTTTGTCCGCCCGATGAATGGTTTTCCGACATGGCTTCGTAGCCGATACGGGCATTCTCGAAATCCTGCTTTGCTTGGTTGAAATCCTTTTCGGATACGATTTGTTTTTCAACAAGGGGTTGCATGCGTTCGTACTCTTTCTTTGCGGTTTCGTAAGCGTTCCGGGCTTTGAGTACGGGGTCGCCATCGGCTAAATTTCGGGATGAAAGTATAACAAGAGAGTTTCCTTTACTAACATTCATGCCTTCGGTTATTTTATTTCTGAAAGACACCACGCCTGCAACAGTGGCAACGGCAACGGCTTCATCTCCTTGAGCGGCAAGAACTTGTCCGCTGGTTTTTATCACTTCGTTAAATGTGCCCGGGGTAATTGTAGCGGATGTAATTCCGGCTGCCTTTGCCTTATCCGGAGATATTACGATTTCGTCACTGCTTTCTTCACTTCCGTGACTATGGCCGCTGTGGTCGTGATTGTGTCCGCTGTG
>DAIMFE010000002.1:0-78964 GCA_036724805.1 Bacteroides sp. | reverse complement strand
CCGCTGTGGTCGTGATTGTGTCCGCTGTGATCGTGGTTATGATCTGCGTGGTTGTGATCGTGTTCATGGTCGTGATCGTGGTTATGTCCGGCATGATCGTGTTCATGCTCGTGTTCATGTTCGCATTTCTCGTGATTGTGAGTTTTGGGTTGTGTTTCTTTCTTTGTGTTTCTCTGACAGGAGCCTACCAGGAATAGCCCAAGAATTCCTATGAATAAAATCTTCTTCATAATATGGATTAATAATAGTTATATGATTTTTGTAATATCAATTGCCGCCTGCTTTAGTGGGCGGTTAGCGAAGCAACCCAATTTTGGCTTTAGCCTGATATCCCATTTTGGCCAAAGCCAAAGGGAAGGCATACCTTAAACCGCCCGCTAAAGCAAACGGCAATTGATTGCTTTTGGAAGTTTATACAAGGAAAGGAGGCGCACGAAGTCCTGCGGCACGCGTGATATACGTGCCGTGAAGAGATTCCACGTAGACATAATCTTTGTGGACTTCTTTTTCTAAAGGTTGGGTGAGGAATCGTAAAAGCGATTCTGTAAAAAGTATATCTAAATTTAAGTAGATAAAGTGCGGTTGAGGGTTGTCCGTATCAATGGTGGGGAGTGAAGATAAGAACTGGGCAGCACAATTTCCATGGCAACAAGGATCGTCTTCATTGTGGTGGTGTTTGTGGTTCATTGTGCAACAATCATCATTTTTCAAATCATCTTTCATGCAAATAATACCATTGCCATGATGGTGATGGGGAATGGCGGGCATGGCAATAAGCACCATGCTTATCATTAGCAAAAAGATTGATATGGATGTTTTTATCTTCATTTGGTTACAAAAATAAGGGATTCTGATTTTAAAAACAAATAAATGAAATGCAACTTGGTTGCAAAGGTTGTTGCTGTCCAATATAAATTTCATCGACATGCATTGTAAGGGCACCCGCAAGGGGAGGCCTCTACGTTAAATGTTTTGGCATAGTTTGGCAGCGCTTAAATGCACGTTGCATTTGTCTCAACAGCGCGTTGCATTTGGTGCAACAGCACGTTGCTAATTTGAAAATGCAACGTGCTGTTGGGGGGATACAACGTTGCATTTTGGGGAGTATAAACCCAAACCTACTTCTTCTCCAATTCCCTTAGCGAATCCATTTTCTTCTTTTCAAGGAACTCGTAGATACCGCTTAAATGTTCTCTAACCTGTTTGTTGCCAAATTCATACACCTTGGTAACCAGCCCATCGAGAAAATCACGGTCGTGCGACACAACAATCAATGTACCATCAAAATCCATTAAAGCCTGTTTCAGAATATCTTTCGTCTTCAAGTCGAGGTGATTGGTTGGCTCATCGAGAATAAGAAAATTCACAGGTTCCAATAATAATTTTATCATGGCTAAACGGGTGCGTTCACCTCCGGAAAGTACCTTTACTTTCTTTGTAGATTCTTCTCCACCAAACATAAAGGCACCCAAAAGATCGCGTATCTTGGTGCGGATATCGCCTACGGCTACATCATCAATGGTTTGGAATACGGTAAGATTTTCGTCTAACATCGAAGCCTGATTCTGGGCGAAATAACCAATCCGAACGTTATGCCCCAAAGTTAATGTTCCGTCATGATCAATTTCTTTCATGATAGAACGCACCAGCGTAGATTTCCCCTCCCCATTCTTGCCAACAAAAGCAACTTTATCACCCCGTTCAAGGGTTAATGAAGCATTTTTAAATACCACATGATCTCCATAAGTTTTGCCAACGTTATCCATGATAACAGGATAGTTGCCCGAACGCGGAGAAGGCGGAAATTTCAGTCTCAAAGCGGAAGTGTCCTCTTCGTCAACTTCAATAATATCGAGCTTTTCGAGCATTTTTACCCTACTTTGTACTTGTAAGGTTTTAGAGTATGTACCTTTAAATCGTTCAATAAATTCTTTGGTGTCGGCAATAAATTTCTGTTGTTCTTCAAAAGCTTTCTGTTGTTGTTCGCGGCGTTCCTTTCTCAATTCCAGATACTTAGAGTAATTTACTTTATAATCGTAAATTCTACCCATGGTAACTTCTATGGTGCGGGTAGTTATATTGTCAACAAACCTGCGGTCGTGGCTGATAACGATAACGGCTTTGGCGCTGTTGATAAGAAAATCTTCTAACCATTGAATAGATTCGATATCAAGGTGATTGGTGGGCTCATCCAGTAACAAAACGTCCGGTTTTTGGAGAAGAAGTTTTGCCAATTCGATTCTCATTCGCCACCCTCCGCTAAAGTCGCGGGTTTGGCGGGTGAAGTCTTTGCGGGTGAATCCTAAACCCAAAAGTGCTTTCTCAATATCTTCCTGATAATTGGTTGCGTCAATCGTATAATATTTTTCGCTTATAGCCGAAACTTTTTCGATCAGTTCCATATAGCTATCGCTTTCGTAATCCGTGCGGGTTTCCAGCTCCATGTTCAGTTTTTCAATCTCTGCTTCCATTTGGTGGAGATGCGCGAAAGCCTGTGCGGTTTCTTCAAATACGGTTCGGCCGTCTTCCGTCATCAGGTGCTGAGGGAGATAGGCAATCACTGCATCTTTGGGTGCGGCTATTTTTCCCCGGCTGGGTTGCCGTGTTCCGGAAAGTATCTTCAAAAGAGTACTTTTACCGGCCCCGTTCTTTCCCATAAGGGCAATACGGTCTTTTTCGTTAATAACAAAAGAAACATCGGAAAATAAGGTTGTTCCGCCAAATTCAACAGTTAGTCCGTCAACAGATATCATAATTAGTTACGCGTTCAGTTGGCAGTTAACTACCAACTATTAAAAATTCGTGCAAAGATAAGCAATTAATGCATTTTTTTATAACTTGCGCACAAATACAAAAGATAGAGTACACAAGAATATGAAAGCTGCTGAAAATCTGATTGATAGTCGTCCTTTGGTGTTGGTTGCCGAGGATGATGAGAGCAATTTTAAACTTATAAAAGCAATTATTCAGAAGAAATACCGTATAGAGTGGGCAAGAAATGGTGAGGAGATGGTAAGTTTATTTAAACAATATCAGGCAGATGTTGTAGCTTTGCTGATGGATATAAAAATGCCTGTTATGAATGGGTTGGAGGCTACGCAAATTATTAGAGAAATGTCTGGTGAGATTCCTATTATAATTCAAACCGCATATGCGTTTAACGCGGATAAGGAAGCCGCGTTGAAAAGCGGAGCAACAGAAGTTCTTGTTAAACCGATAACGTTAAAAGCCCTAAGGGGTTGCTTAAGCAAATATGTTCCGGAGATTGACTGGAATTGAAGGAAGGAGTAAGGAGTGCTTCTTACTCCTTACTCCTGGAATTTCTTGCTCACTTTCATTATATTAATAGTATAGGTAACCACATTTTGGGCTTCCTGTAACATAGTAAGATATACTAAACTAACTTTAATGCTACCTTTTTGATTCTGTATTCTTTGCAGTTCTTCCCGTTTGATTACAGATAACCGGTTATTTATCCGGTTAGATTCTCTGATTTCATCGGTTAGATTATCATAATTATTTTCGACAAGTTTTCTTTTGCACGAGCGGATCAATGCCAGTATTGATTCAGTAATGTTACTGAATTCATCCTTTTGCATGCTATCTAACGGCTTGAAATTATTGTCAATATGCTCCAGGCAGGGTTCGTTAATACGGTCGATACTGTACACAAGTTCGCCGGCAAAATCATTCCCCTGATAATAATAAAGGCCTTTTTCCAACAAGGTTTGGTTATCCAACTTCGCTATTGCTAACGTTCCTACCCGTTTCATTTGCTTTATTAATTGCTTTTCGAATTTGATAGAACCTTGCGACTTACGAAGTCCGCGTAAATTCTCATCGAAGAAAGAAACAATGGTTTTATTGAAATTATAATCGGCAAAGTCGAAAATCTTGCTTACCTCTTCGCGGGTATAAATCCGTAATAACTTCAATGTTTCCGCACTGTCAGGGGCACTCAATAGCTCCTTAATGCTTTCATCTACTGCACCTTTATTCTTTTTGTTTTTAAATAAAATCTGACTGCGAACAAGCGAGAAAGCCGCTAATGCAATCATTACGATAATAGCTATCGAACCACCGTAATAAATTAAAAGAGCAACAATAAAACTGATGGTAAATGCTGCCCCCGCTGTGAGGAACCATCCACCGATAACAGAAAGTACCCCGGTAATACGGTAAACTGCCGAATCGCGCCCCCATGCACGGTCGGCAAGAGATGTACCCATTGCCACCATGAAAGTAACATATGTTGTTGATAATGGAAATTTCAGCGAAGTACCCAAAGCTATAAGTAAGCCCGCTAAAACAAGATTTACAGCAGCTCTTATTAGGTCGAAAGCCGCGCCATCGGCCATTATAACCTCGTCTTTGCGGAAGCGGGTATCAATCCATTTCTTAACGTTATCGGGAACCGATTTTGTAATATTATTCGATAAGTTTAAACTGATACGTACCATAGTACGGGCAATGGGTGTGCTACCAAAGTTCTCTTCTCCTTCATCCTGGCGCGAAAGGTCTACAGAGGTTTTAATAACGTTCTGCGCTTTCTTCGAAGTGTATAATGCATATACCATAATAGCCCCTGCCCCCAGCAGGAAATACCATGGTGTTTGGGCCGATCCCGTTAAAGATGTCATTAAAAATTCGTCTGGCCCCTGGCCGGCAGCGTTGGCTGTATAATCTAAGAAAGCCGAATACCCTGCAAGCGGAACCCCGATAAAGTTTACAAGGTCGTTTCCTGCAAAAGCCAGCGCCAGTGCAAATGTGCCGAGTAATACTACCACTTTAAATACATTTATTTTTAACCAGTAGAATACTTGCATCAATACGGTGAAAAATAAAAAAGATGCGGTAATTAGCATCCATGTGTTGTCTTGTATCCAGGCTTTATATTCTGCTGTCATAAAGGAACTGTCCTTTAATCCTTTTATAAGCATGAAATAGATAATGGCTGTTGTGGCGATGCCTCCAAATAATCCGATGAAATATTTCATGGTTTTCTTGTAATTGAAGGTGAACGCAATACGCGTAATGTATTGTACCAGCATGCCAAAAAAGAAGGCTATTGCAACCGACAGGAATATGGCCATAATCACGGATAGCGCTTTATCGGTATTTATCAAATCGCCCATGCCAAGATCGCTTCGGTATATCTTTATCAGGGCTATGGCAAACGTACCCCCCAATAGCTCGAATACCATAGAAACGGTAGTAGAGGTGGGCATCCCCATCGAGTTAAACAAATCGAGAAGCACCACATCCGTCAGCATTACGGCCAACAGTATAAACATAATCTCCTGAAAATAAAAGTGCTGAGGCTGATAGATTCCATGTCGGGCTATATCCATCATTCCATTGGAAAATGCTGCGCCAACAAAGATACCGATAGCTGAGATAAAAAGAACTAATTTGAAATTGGCAGCTTTTGAGCCAACGGCAGAATTTAAAAAGTTAACGGCGTCATTGCTAACGCCTACCATAATATCGTATATGGCAAGGATAAAAATAAATATTATAATAAGGAGATAAAAAGTATCCATAAATTAATATTGTTTCAAACTACAAAGAAATTGAATTTTTATTGCATACAAATGTCGGATATGTTACAAACACATTTCACGGTTATAAGTTTTGGGTAGAGGCTTATAATTGATAAAAAAGAATCGTTTTCCGGGGTTTTGTATAAAAGAGGTGGGGTGGGGTGTCTTTGCGTTTGGTAACCGTTCCTAATAGCATAGGAAAAGCCTTAAAATAACATACAACACTTGTTTTTCAATCTTGCAAAAAGCAATCTTCCCATTCTCGTTCAAATTCTTCTATAGAATGAAACAGAATGTTTGCTCCGGCATCCAGTAATACCTTATCATTCAGTGGGCCGGTGTTTACAGCAACCGTAAAAATGCCAGCTGCAACCCCTGCTTCAACACCAAGAGGGGCATTCTCAACTACAACGGCTTCGTTAGCCTTAAAACCACCTTTTTGAAGCGCCATCAGGTAAGGTTCGGGATTCGGCTTTCCATATTTTACATCATAAGCTGTTACCATTAATTCCGATTTGAAGGTATTTGGGAAGTTATGTTCCAATCTATCTATTAGAGAATGCTGACCGGAACCGGTAACCACCATTGGAATTAATCCCTTGGCTTTTACTTTTTCCAATAATTGTGCAGCACCGGGCATAGCCTTTGCTGGTGGGTAACTATTAAAAAGATCGGCCTTTTCCCGATATATCTCTTTTATTTCTTCAGGATCGGCAGTTCTGCCCATCTCTCTTTGAAAGGCAATATTGATAGTACCTGCCCCGGTGCGGCCTTCATGCATATAAGCCTCTTTTTCATCGAAGTTAAAGCCACGGTTTGCCATCGTTTGATGCCATGCTTTGGCATGATAAGCCATTGAATCAAATAGAACACCGTCCATATCGAAAAGAACTGCCTTTAACTGAATGCGGGAATAAGAATGCTTTTGCAGAAAATGATTAATTGCCTCCGAATATTTCATAATTATAGTTTTGGAATGCAAAGTTAATCAATAATGCGCTAATATGATATATGCTAATGTGATAATTGACTGCATATTAACTTTGCTCTTTACAATTTAATGTCTATTTTTGCACCACTATCAATAAAAGTCATGATGAAGAAACTACTGATGTTATTGTTGCCGGTATTGTGCTTGAATTGTACCGATTCCGGTTCGGAGGCGCCTATAATAAAAATAATAGGAATCTACCTGGATGGTGATGAAACAGAGACTAATTATATGAATCAATTCCATAAGTTGCCGGGTCTGGAAGTAGGTGACAATGTTGACATATTGTTTTCTTTGAAAGGCAATGGAGACGATCTTCGATCTTTTATTGTATCAAAAGGTGATAAAAATGAGGCAACAAATCAAAAGGCTTCAATCAATACAATTCTGGTTTTTAAAGAAGAAAATGTAATCTCGCCCGAATTCTCCGATCCGGATAATGGAAAAGCTGTTTTTGTTGACGGTGTTGACGAAATAGCTGCAACAGTTAAAGTTAAAGTTGTTGCACCACTCACCGAAGAACAACCCTTATCTTTTCATTTAAGTTCTACATCACCCGAGAGCAGTAGTGCTGTGTTGGGAATAACATTGAAAGCCAATCCGGTTATTAATATGAAATTATAAATAAAAAGCCGGTTAATACCGGCTTCTTATTTATAGTTGCTGATTATAATCTAGCTTGTATAGCTTTGGATTCTTCTTCGTATCCGGGTTTATTTAATAGCGCAAACATATTTTTCTTATATGCTTCAACTCCCGGTTGATCAAATGGATTAACACCAAGTACATAGCCACTGATTCCACAACCTATTTCAAAGAAATAGAGTAATTGACCAATGTTATATTCGTTTAATTCCGAAATTGTAATGCGGATATTAGGAACACCACCGTCTACATGTGCGATCTGTGTACCAAGTTCTGCCATTTTATTAACTTCGTCAACTCTTTTCCCAGCCAGGAAGTTTAAGCCATCGAGATTAGCTTCATCCGAAGGAACCTCCAGATTGGAGTTGGGCTTTTCTACAGAAATAACAGTTTCAAAGATAGTACGTTCGCCTTCCTGAATCCATTGTCCCATAGAGTGAAGGTCTGTTGAAAAATCAACAGCAGCAGGGAAAATTCCTTTGTTTTCTTTACCTTCCGATTCGCCATACAGCTGTTTCCACCATTCGCTTACATAATGAAGTTTGGGATTGTAGTTAACCAAGATTTCTATTTTCTTACCGCTTTTGTAAAGCTCATTACGAGTAGCGGCATAAATGGCGGCAGGATTTTCTGCAAAAGGAACATCAATGCCGCATGATTTTTCCATATCAGTTGCACCGGCAATAAGTTTTTCAATATCAAAACCTGCAACGGCTATTGGCAATAAACCAACCGGAGTAAGTACAGAAAAACGCCCGCCAACGTTATCCGGAATAATATACGATTTGTAGCCTTCTTTATCAGCAGTAATACGAGCGGCACCTTTGGCGGCATCAGTAATAGCAACGATTACTTTTTTAGACAATTCTTTACCTCTTTGGTCTTCGCACTGTTTCTTTAACAAGCGGAAAGCCAAAGCAGTTTCTGTTGTAGTACCTGATTTGGATATATTGATAATGCCGAATCTCTTTCCATTCAAGAAATCGGTAAGTTCACATAAATAGTCTTCACCAATATTATGACCGGCATAGATAATTACAGGATTCTTTTTGGTTTCCTGCAACCATGTAAAACTGTTTGATAATGCTTCAATAACAGAACGTGCTCCGAGATAACTACCGCCGATACCTGCCACAACAACATAATCACAATTGTCTTTCAATACCTGAGCTGTATTGTTAATATCAGTCAGAAACTCCTTTGTAACGGAAGAAGGTAAATGCAGCCAGCCTAGAAAATCGTTTCCTTTGCCTGTACCGTTTTCCAATGCTTCACGTGCAGCTTTTATCTCCGGCTCATATGCCATAACATTCTCTTTTGAAATAAATCCAAAAGTTTTCTCAATATTCAATACAATCATATTCTTAAAGTTTGTAGGGGCATCCCTTGCAGGTGCCCAATATATAAAATTTAATTCTTCGCGGTATTGGGCATCCGTAAGGGGTGCCCCTACATTTTTACCTAAATGAATCTGTTAATAATTTGATCTCAATCATGGGTGAGATTTTTTCATAGAGAATATTGTAAACAGCATCGAGAATAGGCATGTTAACATGATGATGCTTATTGATTTCCTTTATACATTTTGTGCCGAAGTATCCTTCGGCAATCATTTCCATTTCTATCTGTGCACTTTTTACGGAATACCCACGTCCAATCATAGTACCGAAGGTGCGGTTACGGCTGAAATTGGAATAACTCGTTACCAACAAATCTCCCAAATAAGCAGAATCGTTAATGTTTCGGTTGATTGGATATACAGTATCCAGAAAACGATTCATTTCCTGAATTGCATTCGACATTAATACAGCTTGAAAGTTATCTCCATATTTAAGTCCGCTACATATACCTGCCGCAATAGAATAAACATTCTTCAATACAGAACCATATTCAATGCCTGTAATATCATCGCTAATGGATGTTTTTATATAACCACTGCTTAAATTACGGGCCATTGCTCTGGCTTTATCTTTATCCGGACATGCTATTGTTAGATAAGAAAGACGTTCCAAAGCAACTTCTTCCGCATGGCAGGGGCCGGCCAGGACCGCAATGTTTTCAGGGGGAACTCCATAAAACTTATTGAAGTAATCTGAAACGATCAGATTTTCATCGGGTACAATGCCCTTTATGGCAGTTATAATGAATTTATCTTTAAGTTTTATTTTGAGCTTTTTCAAGTGCGACTTGAGATAGGGAGAAGGGGTGACAAAAATCAGCGTATCGGATTCACGAATAATATCATTGATATTAGAACTGAAATTAATCCGTTTAACATCAAATTTCACCGATGTAAGATAAGAAGGGTTATGCCCCATTCTTTTAAAATCAGCAATGCGGTCATCCCTTCGGATATACCAGTTAATAGATACATCATTGGCCATAACCATTTTGGCTATAGCTGTGGCCCAGCTTCCTCCGCCCATGATCGCTATCTTTCCCGGTATCTTCATCCTTTATTGTTTTGGTTATGAATTCAGTTTTTCAATCCAGCCGGCAACATCGTTTACCGATACATTGCTTAATTCCAGTTTGTACTTTTTGTTTATACCGGAAATATCCTGATGCAATTTCTGCGGATTGACTTCTTTCATCTCTTCAACTTGGTTGTAGCCGGCTTTTTGTATGGCAGGAACCCATTCTTCCGGAATTCCAAGTTCGGTGTATTTGGCTACCGGATCTTTCTTTATTATTTTTTCCGGACGCATTTGCGGGAAGAATAATACTTCCTGAATGGTTGTTTGTCCGGTCATTAGCATGGCTAAACGATCCATACCGATACCCATTCCTGATGTAGGCGGCATGCCGTATTCCAATGAACGTACAAAATCCATATCAATGAACATGGCTTCATCATCTCCCTTTTCGCTTAACCGAAGCTGATCCTGGAAACGTTCCAATTGGTCGATAGGATCATTTAACTCTGAATAGGCATTACAAAGTTCTTTTCCATTCACCATTAGCTCAAAGCGCTCGGTTAATTCGGGGTTGGTGCGATGACGCTTTGTTAAAGGCGACATCTCGATTGGGTAATCGGTAATGAAAGTAGGTTGAATATAGTTACCTTCACAAAATTCACCAAATATTTCGTCAATCAATTTACCTTTACCCATGGTATCATCAATCTCCATTTTTAGTTTCTTACAGATTTCACGAATTTCGTCTTCTGTTTTACCTGTAAGATCATAGCCGGTGAATTCTTTAATAGAATCCAGCATGGTAACGCGCTTATATGGAGTCTTGAAGTTAATAAGATGATCACCTACCCGAACTTCTGTTGTGCCATTTACATCCAGACATATTTTTTCGATCATATCTTCGGTGAACTTCATCATCCAGTTATAATCTTTGTATGCCACATAAATCTCCATAACAGTAAATTCCGGGTTATGAGTACGATCCATACCTTCGTTACGGAAGTTTTTGGAGAACTCGTACACGCCCTCAAATCCACCAACAATCAATCTTTTCAGATAAAGCTCGTTTGCAATACGGAGGTAGAGAGGAATATCTAAAGCATTGTGATGTGTAGTAAATGGTCGGGCAGCAGCACCACCCGGTATGGATTGCAATACAGGAGTTTCCACTTCAATGTATCCCTGCGCATTGAAGAAATCGCGCATAGAATTATACATCTTTGTGCGCTTAATAAATACTTCTTTTACTCCTTCATTTACAGCCAAGTCAACATAACGTTGACGATACCGCAGCTCGGGATCTTCGAAAGAATCATAAGCAACCCCATCTTTATATTTTACAATAGGAAGCGGTTTTATTGATTTGGCTAATACAGTCAGCTTATCAGCATGAACGCTTATTTCTCCCATTTGGGTACGGAAAACAGTTCCTTCAATGCCAATAAAGTCGCCCAGGTCGAGCAGGCGTTTAAATACCGCGTTATATAAATCTTTGTTTTCGTCCGGACAAATATCATCGCGGGTTATATAAACCTGAATACGTCCTTTTGAATCCTGTAATTCAATAAATGAAGCTTTTCCCATTACGCGGCGACTCATCATTCTGCCTGCGATTGATACTTTACGAGGTTCGGAGTCATCCTTAAATTCTTCCTTTATATCTGTGGAAAAAGCATTGGTTACATATTCGGCAGCAGGGTATGGTTCGATACCCATTTGGCGGAGTTCATTCATGCTGTTACGCCGAATGATTTCTTGCTCACTTAATTCTAATATGTTCATGAAGTAAGTTTTTAAATTACAAAGTTTTCACTTTTTGAGCTTGAAATGTTTATAAAGTTCTTAATTATAAGTAACATAATAAACTTAAAGAACAGAGACATAGAAAACTCAAAAGCAGAATTTGGGGGCAAAAATACGAAACATTTCTAATATTACGGCAAAATTTGTAAGCTAATTGATATTGCAACTATTATTGAATCTGTTTTGTTTTATGTGAAAACAATATTTGCTAACTTTGCGCGCTTTTTACTCAAGAAGTAAGAAGTAAGAAGTAAGGAGTAAGAAGTAAGAATCTTCTATCTTCTTACTTCTAAAATAAAAAAAACAAAAAAATGGCTGAACAGAAAATACCCACAACGCTGGGAACTGAGAAGGTGGGTAAATTATTGATGCAATATGCAGTACCTGCAATTGTAGCGATGACCGCTTCTTCTCTTTATAATATGGTGGATAGTATATTTATCGGTCTTGGAGTTGGACCTTTGGCTATATCGGGTTTGGCATTAACTTTTCCATTGATGAATTTGGCTGCTGCATTTGGCTCATTGGTAGGAGTAGGCGCATCTACTTTAGTGTCAATGAAATTGGGGCAGAAAGATTATGACACCGCACAACGTGTACTTGGTAATGTAGTCGTACTGAATGTTGTAATAGGAATATTATTTACTATCTTAACACTGGCTTTTCTAGATCCTATACTTTACTTTTTTGGAGCCAGCGAAGATACAATAAGCTATGCCCGCGATTATATAGAGATTATATTGCTGGGGAATGTTGTTACCCATCTCTACATGGGATTAAATGCAGTGATTCGATCTGCGGGGCACCCTAAACAGGCGATGATGGCAACCATAGCTACTGTGTTGATTAACACGGTGCTCGATTATCTTTTTATCTTTGTTTTTAACTGGGGTATTCAAGGCGCGGCTATTGCAACTGTACTTGCGCAAATAATTTCGTTGGTATGGCTCATTGTTTTATTCAGCAACAAGAAAGAACTTATTCATTTCAGAAAAGGAATCTTTCGCTTAAAGAAAAGAATAGTTATAGATTCGCTGTCTATTGGTATGGCTCCTTTTCTTATGAATCTTGCGGCTACTTTTGTGGTGCTTCTTATTAATCAGGGGTTGAAACGGCATGGAGGCGACCTGGCGATTGGGGCTTATGGCATTGTTAACCGGTTGGTCTTTTTATTTTTGATGATAGTAATGGGGCTTAATCAGGGAATGCAACCTATAGCGGGATATAACTTTGGTGCCCGTCAATATGTTCGTGTAACCGAGGTTTTAAAACTTACCATATATGTTGCTACAATTGTTACTTCTATTGGCTTTGTTATGGGTATGTTTATGCCTCGTTTAGCGGTTTCCATCTTTACTTCAGATGAAAATTTAATCTCATTAGCTTCGGAAGGCTTACGTATTGTTGTTGTCTTCTTTCCTATAGTAGGATTCCAGATGGTAACATCTAACTTCTTTCAGAGCATTGGAATGGCAAGTAAAGCTATATTCTTATCGCTTACCCGCCAAGTATTGTTCTTGATACCTTGCTTACTTATTTTACCTCGCTTTTATGGTTCGCTAGGCGTTTGGGCAAGTATGCCGATAGCCGATCTGGTGGCTTGTATTGTGGCTGCGATTATGCTGTGGAGGCAGTTTAAGATTTTAAAAATAAAGCGATTGAATCTTTGTAAAAAGCCGGGAATAAGCCCCCGAAGTCCATTTGTTGGATAAGTATCTTATGAAATTAAATTTTTATTTTAAATTTGCAACAGGCTAATATTTAATGTCATTATGAACGAAAGATTTGTAATCAATATAGGACGTCAACTGGGTAGTGGCGGAAAGGAAATTGGCGAGAAGTTGGCCAAGCTATTAGAGGTGTCTTTTTATGACAAAGAACTAATTAATCTTGCTTCGAAGGAAAGCGGATTATGCAAAGAATTCTTTGAGAAAGCCGATGAGAAACCCTCGCAAACCATAGCAGGCGGATTCTTTGGCAATCGTTTTTCGTTGTTTACGGACAATACAATGCCTTATGCCAATTACTTAAGTAACGATACTTTGTTTAAAATACAAAGCGATGTAATAAGGAAACTTGCCGCCGAGAAATCCTGTATTTTCGTTGGGCGGTGTGCCGACTATATTCTTCGTGATTATCCGCGTGTAGTGAATGTTTTTATTTCATCATCATCCGAAGAACGTGTTAAACGTCTTATAAAGAACAATAACGTTACAGAAGAAGAGGCGAAAGATATGATTTATCGTACTGATAAGAAGCGGTCGGAATACTATAATTATTATAGTTACAAAACCTGGGGGGCGGCAGCAACGTACCATTTGTGTATTGATTCATCAATACTGGGAATTGAAGAAACGATTGCATTCATTGGGCAGTTTGCTCGTAAAAAATTGGGTCTGGAGTAACGCTACACGCTACATGTTTGATATCGATAGTAAGTAAAAAAACACACATATCCATATCAGCGTAATAACTACAGCTATGAGAAAAGATTTCCACAGTCTTTTCTCTTTCTTTATTATACCATAAATTAATCCCGTGCAGCTAATAACCAATATGCAGGCGGTAAAGGAGAGTATTCCTGTTATGCAATATAGCAAGGTTAATATAAATATCGATATGCCTATTATCCATATAACTGCTTTACTGGGGGATGTATTCATTGTTTTTTCTTTTTGGAATAAGAAATTCGGAGATATAATAAATACTAACCCCAACAATCGGAATAAGTAAAACCACTAATAAATAGACTGTTAACCTACTTACCGGTATTGAAGAATGAATAAGTTGCCATATTACGGCTACATCTAATAAGAACGCTAAAATCAACAC
This sequence comes from Bacteroides sp., assembly GCA_036724805.1. Classification (GTDB taxonomy): domain Bacteria; phylum Bacteroidota; class Bacteroidia; order Bacteroidales; family Bacteroidaceae; genus Bacteroides. Next base: position 64,733 of record DAIMFE010000002.1, on the reverse strand, counting down.
AAATAATCCCATAGTTTTGATAGATTTGGTTCAATAATGCTAAGATAAATATTATTTAATCACTTTTTTTTAGCAGAAGCCATAATGAATATATTTACAGTGTTTTGGAATAATAATCAATTTAGGATTATCAACGCAGGAAGACACTTGCATTCTCCCGGCAGAATACCTACGTCCTTAGTATCCTCTGAGCGCATGAGTTTAATACGTACTACAGGCAGCTTGGCAATGGGTAGAAGAGTTCTTTGGGAAATAAACTAGAAAAGGAGTCCTGCAGAACTCCTTTTTAGTTATCGACCTTGGTTTTACTTGTTTTCTTAAAAAAAGAATTTCCCGATCGATGGGGAAATTCTTCCACTCATTAAAAGATTAATTGGTTTTGTGAGTATCGTCATCATGGGGAAATAATGCTGCTTTTATACATATATTATTCTTTAAATTGCAGAATATTGTCCCTATGTTATTATATATTTCAAGTTGGATTTCGTCTTTATATGAATTTACGGTGACGTGGGGAAATGAATTAAGCAGTGCTTCCAATGTTGCACCCTGTAACTTTTCAATCGGAATGTGGAATTCTTCCGGCTCATTAAGAAATTCAGCGAGTTTTAAGATTTCATCATTATTATCTTTCAGTTGAAGATTATCATCCATTTCAGTTGCTGTTTTGAGTGTCCTTTTTGTGTTACTTCTTGCAAAGATAAAAATAATATTTTATTTGCAATAGCAATATGTAGTTTTTTGTACGGAATTGAAACACAGTTGATTAACTGTTGCGAAAAGGATTTAGAAAATCATTGTCATAACCAATTATTGTATGCCAAATATATAAAAAAGAGTTGTGTTGATATTTAATAAAGAATGAATCTACAAGTGTTCTGATTGTCTGTATTTATAGTTGATACTACTGAATTGGATAAAATGCAGTGTATAAAAATTACTCTTTTGGGCTTGAATATTTGTTACATCGTGGCGTTAAGCAAGTGTGTCCGCCCTTAGGGCGGACACAAGGCCCGTCTCTACACCATGCGGCATTCTTACCCATGTAGTTTAATAACTTTTGCTTCAAATAACTCTAATGGATATTTGGGGTTAATTATTCCCCAAAACAACCTCTTCGATCATCCATGCCCATAGATTGGCAATAATTCTTGAATAATCATTATTCAATGTACCATTCCGGTTGTTTATGCGAGATGCTCTTTTTAAAATGTTGGCTTCGCCGGTCGTAATTGTAGGAACACCCGCAGCAGAAAATATTTCGATATCACCCGTATATACAATTCGCCTTTCTTTGTCGATGCCAAGAATGGTGCTTCCATCTCCACTGCCATTGGGCGAAGAAGTTGGGCGATTACCAGACCCATTTTCTAAATAAGCATCGTAATAGCGGATAAGTGGAATTATATTCGGACTAATTATCCGGCCACGCCCCCACCATATATCATCTACCCAATGGTGACATGAAGTAATGGGTTGGTACGAAGGATTCTCCGTATTGGGAGAGGTAAACGGGCCTGTTTTCCAAAAATATTCATTCTCGGCAGTTAAATTGAAAGCGGTAACAAAGCCGCTCCGAGTTCCCGGATAATCACCATACGATGAATTGCTTCCGCCATTGTACCAGGCAGGAGTAAAATCTTCTCGTAATAATTTAAGTATCTGATAATTAGTAGTAGTACCTGCTTCGGGTCTGCCGGTACTGCTATTGTCGTTTATCGCTGGATCTTTCCAGTCGAAAGCAAGCACTAAAACACGGTTTTTTCTGGCGGCAAGCCAATCTAACACGCGTTGAGCGGTGGCAGCATTGGGGCGCGAATCATAAACCATTACTACAATATCCTGATTGGCGAGTACATCATAAGTGAGTGCCGCGTCAATCGTATTATATGCGGCTGCCGTAACCGTATAATCAATACCTTTAACGGCTACTGTTTTATTGGGGCCGAAGTTCTCATCCAGCACCGCCCTCATGGCTATACCATCATTATAGGTTGCTCCCGAAAGGCCATCACGATTGGCTCCCGTTATGCCTGTATTATTGCCCAAACACCCAATTCCGTTCGTGCTTAATACCCGTATTGTTTCGTTAATATTTCTTCCCGGCAGTTGGGTTATCGTAATAAGTATTTTCCATCGGTTTATATGAATCATTACATATTCGGAGTAATCATTCTTAGCGGTATTAGCCTCTTTGGCTTCAAAAAGAATCCTTTTTTGTGGAGTTCCATCTTCGCCGGATTGTTGCTCTAAAGTAACTTTAAAGCGTGCACTTTCCAACGAATCGGCTAAAGGATCACTGTTCAGAGGATTCCCGTCCGCATCTACCCATTGAAATAGCTCACCGGTTAAATCCGTATCAACGTTGATGTAAACTTGTGAACCTGCCCGGTATTGGAGTTTTGCATTGCGTGTAGATACTCCATAATGATGAGAACCATCAAAATACATATCTGTGGTGTTCTCATCCCAGGGTTCTACAGTTGTTGAAATGTTCGAAGGAGCATTTGCCGCAGCTTCTTCCGGAGTATCCCATCCGGCTGCCAGCACATTAACAATATTAAACCGATACCTGTAATTACGTAAGATTTCGCCTGGCGGATATCCTTCCGGTGAAAAATCAATACGATAATAGTAGGTGTCCTGCGTATTTCCGTCATTAAATATTCCACCCACAACGATGCAAACAGCATCACTGAGCTGATTGGCAACATCCGGCGCTTGCGTTTCCGGAAGGTATATTCCTTCTATGAAATTAGTCTTCTCGGGCACCGTACCCGATACCGCTATCGCGGGCATGGGCGAGGTAACCGGGTAGAAAGTAGTTCCTGCCGGAATGGAGGGTGCATTTACCTTTGGCCCGCCTTCCGTATTGATTGTTATGGTATTTGGAATTAGTTGTATTTGATTATTAGGACGAAAAACCTGTACGGAAGTCATCCTGAAATTGCCGCTGGCATCGTTATTATACACATCGGCACGAGCGATGGCACGTAACATTTTCAGGTTGAAACCGACTCCTTCAGCGCTCAAGCCGGGAAGTTCGTATTCGCCAATCATCGGTAAATCTACATTGATTGGAAGCGGCGATCCGCTGCCATTATCAATGGAACGAATAATCTTTCTCTTTACCTCGTTTTCGGTACTGGCAAAAGTGGGATAATTGTTGGTTATTACTTCTCCGGCATTGGCTACTACAATGAGTTTAACAGGGTTGGGAGTGGTTCGTAGCAAGGCCGTAAATGCAGTGGTGTTTTCATTCAGTGATTGAAGATTGGCGCCCTTAGTTGAATACCTGAACCGATATTCTGTATCTCCACTTGTTTGTGTAAATACCAACACCTCAACTTCAGCTATATTTTCTTCGGGATCTGTTGCCCGTGTAGATGGTAATTGCGGGGCAGGAGTTCGCATAATCAAGCGTACCATTACCTCCTCCATTTTAGTTTCATCTAAGTTAGGATCATGGTTGCACGAAACGAACAGCACACCGCTTATCAGTAATAATTTCCAGCAAACAAGTTGCCACCTACCCGTTGCGCTTTTAATATCGAAATGTATTTTCATCACTTTTGTTTTTGCTATTTACCATTCAATCCATTGGTATATCTCGTTCCAAGGAGTTGTTTTAATAAATACAGAGATACTTCCCAGTCCCGGGCCGGGATGCAATTCTATAAGAACATGAGTTGTTTGAGCTGCCACGGGTGTTATAAGATTACCTTCTTTGTCTTTGTTTACAGTTACCAGAAGATAATCCTCACCTGATCGATCTTTTCCGTATAGACTTACCGTGAGTGGCTTGTTATTGGGATAGGCGGAAGAAATCAGGTTAAACGGCTCGGGATTTACCAAATCATTGTTTTTCTTGAATATCCCTGTTTGCTTCATGGCACCTGCTCCCTCCATTGGTATACCATGGAAATTGTAGGCTGTATTTATTTCGTCTATTACAAAATAATAATCATCGGCATTAGCTCCTGCCGGCAATCCGCGTACGGTAATTAACATGCGGGCTACTTTTCGGGTAATGGTAATTTCGTTAGAAGCGGTGGCGCGGGTAACTGCGGCATTTAACTCTTGAAGCCCAAAGAACAGGTCGTTGGGTGCTTTGTAATAGCTATCCGTATTTGTGGGCAAATATAATCCCGCGTCTTTGAGCCAACTTTGATGTTGCAGGTTACGAATGATTTCGCCTTTCCGATTTCCCCAGATAGCTATCCAAAGATTGTCTTCATTATTGGATGAAACAACAATGGGTGTTCTTTGTGTAATCTCTTTTGATGTAACATTTATTTTATTAAGATAACGTTGGTCTTTATCGAAAATATAAAGTTCCGCCTCATCCACAACACCTGTTGTTGTAATATCCTCGCCGGTAATGGCATCTATTATCTTTATCGTAACAGAACTTTCTTCACACACCTGTATACCTTCCTTTACGCAACTTTGAAGAATAAAGATGAGTACAATTAAAGTTGCTGCCGGGAAGGTATATCTCATTATCTGTTGCTGTTTACTTAAAATCATTTTACCATTCAACGTTCTGTGTAAGGGGGCCTTCCCATCCTTCTGTTGTAACGATTATCTCAACGTCCGCCTCTTCGCCGGGCACATCAGGGTCGGTTGAACCACCCCCTAAATTGCGGAGGGTTACTGCCAGTTGATATTGAGTGTTTCGTTTAATTAACTTACCATCTGCTGTGCCACCGCCTTCGCTTGCTATGGCGTTTATTTGGAATGGAAAATGCATAACGGCTCCATCGTATGTTCCGGATATGGTCATTAAAGTTTCTTCTCCTTCTACTTCGTTAGGAAATACATAGAAATAATTATCAGTGATTTCTGTTGTTCCGGTTGGAGGAGTGGTGGTAAAATTATCTATCAAATAACTTGCCTGAACTGTACTCTCGGTACTTGCTATTCCGCCGTAATAGGGCTTGGAAGACGCAATATCTACCGGGCCTATTGTAGCCAATGATTTAGCTTTTTGTATGCTTACACTCGTGAGTTCAAAAACACCCGCGCGGCCCGATGTGGGACTTATTAAAATACTTTCTAATTTAACCTTGGCCACCACTCTTTTGATTGTAACGGATATACCTTTCGGAGTGCCGTTTACATCTTCATTTGTAAGTGTAAATTCTTCAGATTCTCCACTCATGGCCAATCCTTTTGTTGCTCTGTTGTGTGGAGTTTGAGTATTAAGATCGAGCATGTATGTTTCGAAATCCGAATAATGTGAAACGGCACCATATCCATCGGGGATGTTAGCAAGCACAACTATCTTTTTGCTGGTTAGGATGTTTAATCCGGTGATTGTTGTAGGATTTGGCTTTCCATCCGTAACTTCTCCATTAACAACTTTTTCTACTGCCCCGCTAGAATTGTTGAATACATAGATTCTGAAATTAACAATCTTCCGTTCATCGGTCTCATTGTCTGTTGTAGGACCGGTGGCCCGCTGATTTATCTTTTCACCATGTAAAGAAACCACTATCGATCCTTCTCCCGGCGTTTGTTCATTTTTATCTCTATCACTACAGGCGGTTGCTAACAATAAAATAGATGCCGCGCCAGTCATCAGGTAATTTTTGATTTTCATAATTATGGGTATTAATGTTTTTCATAGTAACATCTATGGGTTGTAAAATGTTTCGAGTAATCGCAAAATGTCCATTAAAGTTATTTGAAGCAAAAGTTATTAAACCACATGGGTAAGAATGCCGTATGGTGTATATATTTACAGCACGTTGCATTTCTCCCAACAGCACGTTTCATTTTCTCAAATGCAACGTGCTAATTCGAAAATGCAACGTGCTTTTGGTACAACACAACGTTGCATTTGGTGGGGTACAAACGGTGTAAAATGTAACGCCCCGCGGAAACACGCGGTATTCTAATTCGAAAGAAAAAACAGCAGCAGCAGCAAATTTTCTTTTTCTTCTTCTTCTTCTTTTGTTGTTGTTATTATCTTATATGTTCTTATATGTTCTGTTCTGTTCTTTTCTTTTGTTGCAACGAAATTCAACGGACGTTCAATTTAAGCAGAATGGCTTCCCTGCGGGCATAGTTTGATTACTTTTTCTTCCATTCTTCCATAATATTTGCCGGTGGTCTTTCGTGCATAATTTCATTCTTCATAAAATCCATATAAGGCGCCACATGCTTAAAGTATTGGTAGTATCCTTTGCATAAATAATTTAATCCCGGTTCTCCATCGGGGGTCACCGCGAATCGGTTTTTAGGGCATTCGCCATGGCAGGCAAATGTAAATTCGCATTCTCTGCATTGCCCGGGCAGGGTGTTTTCTTTAGCCGCGCCGAAAGAAAGCTGCTGTTCGCTGTACATCATTTCGGTAAGGGTTTTGGCATAAATATTTCCAAGTTTATATTCGGGAAAAACAAAATGGTCGCAACAATAAACATCACCGTTGTACTCCATTACTCCCGCGTGCCCACAGGTGCGGGCCATGGTGCAAACGCCGGGTTGTTGGCCCACCCAATTGGCAAGGGTAGCATCAAAAAGTTGAATGTAATAGTTACCCACATCTTCTTTTACCCACTCATCAAAAAGCGTACAAAGAAAATTTCCCCATTGCTCGGGGGTTACGGAGAAATCTGCCAATGTAGGGTTGTTTTTATCCATAGGATTAGCAAGATGCCTGCCGTCTTTATGATTTATAATCCTTTCAACAATCGGAGCGAATTGTATATAATGGCAATTAATGTCCTTAAAAAAGCGATAGAAATCAAGTGGATAGTCGGCATTAAAGTCGTTCACAACTGCCATCGCATTCCATTCAACTTCGTATTTATTCAGCAAATCAATGCCTTTCATTACTTTATGAAAAGAGGGCAATCCTTGCTTGTTCTTTCTAAATTCGTCATGAAATTCTTGCGGACCATCTATCGATACACCAATCAGCCAATTGTTTTCTTTAAAGAACCTGCACCACTCGTCATTAAGTAACGTTCCGTTGGTTTGTAAGCAATTATCAATCGTTCTTCCTCTTCCATATTTCTTTTGAAGTTCGATAGCCCGCTTATAGAAGGCAATGGGGCGCATAAGCGGTTCGCCCCCATGCCAAGTGAAAAGAATTTGTGGTTGGGTTTGCGAAAGAATATATTGTTCGATAAACCTTTCAAGAAGTTCATCGCTCATGATGAATTTATGATTCGATTCGGTAGTATATAGAAATTTCTTTTCCAGGTAATAACAATAATCGCATGCCAGGTTACAGAATGATCCGGCGGGTTTAAGCATTACATAGAGAGGCTTGGCAAAAGGGGCAAAAGTGGTCATGATTTTGTTTCTGGTTTCTTGAAGAGGCAAATATACAAGATTATTTTTGTGTTGCTACTTTCCACGTGTTCTCTCCATGTGATTTTTCCCTAAAAAATAATATCGTTATAACTTATTGCTTATATTTGCATCTCAATTGCATAAGTATAAAACATACAATTTTCTAATCAGTAAACTATGGCAGACAGTAAAGAAAAGCTCTTCTCGGATTTTCCTTCTATTTCAACCGAGAAATGGATGGAGAAGGTAACAGCCGACCTTAAGGGAGCCGACTACGAGAAGAAACTCGTTTGGAAAACAAACGAAGGATTTAAGGTAAAACCCTTCTACCGTATGGAAGATATTGAAGGTTTAAATACAATCAATGCGCTTCCCGGTGAATTTCCTTATTTGAGAGGAACCAAGAAAAATAACAGATGGCTCATTCGTCAGGAGATTTGTGCGAAAGAGGCGAAAGAGGCGAATGCAAAAGCTATTGATGTTCTGAATAAGGGTGTGGATTCTTTATCTTTCCGTGTTAATTCGGAATTGCTTAACGCGGAGTACATCGAAACTTTATTGAAAGATATCGAAGCACCTGCCGTTGAATTAAATTTCTCTGTTTGCCAGGGACATGTGGTTGAATTAGCAGAGTTATTGGTTGCCTATTTCCAAAAGATGGATTATGATGTGAAAGAACTTCGCGGTTCAATCAATTATGATTATTTCGACAAGATGCTGACGCGAGGAAAAGAAAAAGGCAACTTTATTCAAACCTCAAAAGCGCTTATCGAAGCTATTCAGCCGCTTCCATTCTTCCGCGTTCTTAACGTTAACGCTGCCAGCCTCAATAATGCAGGTGCCTATATTTCTCAAGAGTTAGGCTATGCGCTGGCTTGGGGTAACGAATATATGGATCAGCTTTTCAGCGCCGGTATTCCTGTGAGTTTTATTGCTAAGAGATTGAAGTTTAACTTTGGTATAAGCTCCAACTACTTCATGGAGATAGCAAAATTCCGTGCTGCCCGTTTGCTTTGGTCAAATATTGTGGCTTCCTACAATCCCGGTTGTTTGCGTGATTGCGAGAACAAAGGCGAAAACGGTGAATGCCGTTGCGCGGCTAAGATGGTTATCCATGCAGAGACATCTACATACAATCTAACTTTATTCGATGCGCATGTTAATTTGCTTCGTACCCAAACCGAAGCAATGAGTGGAGCGCTTGCCGGAGTTGATTCAATGACTGTAACTCCGTTCGATAAAACATACCAAACTCCGGATGATTTCTCCGAAAGACTGGCCCGTAACCAACAGCTTTTATTGAAAGAAGAATCTCATTTTGATAAGGTTGTCGATCCGGCTGCCGGTTCATACTATATTGAAAATCTTACTGTAGCTATTGCAAAACAGGCTTGGGATATCTTCCTTAAAGTTCAGGAAGAAGGTGGCTTTTATGCTGCCATTAAGGCCGGAACTGTTCAGAAAGACATCAATGAAACAGGAAAAAATCGTCATAAAGCAGTTGCTCAACGCAGAGAAATTCTGTTAGGTACCAACCAGTATCCTAATTTTACCGAAGTTGCAGGCGAGAAAAGACCCGTTGAATGCAAATGCTGCTGTGGCAATAAGCATGCTGATAGCGGTATCGAAACACTAAACTTCGATCGGGAAGCGAGTGAGTTCGAAGCGCTTCGTCTGGAAACAGAAACCTCCGGTAAACGTCCGAAGGCATTTATGCTGACTATCGGTAACCTGGCAATGCGTCAGGCGCGTGCGCAGTTCTCATGCAACTTCCTGGCTTGTGCCGGATATGAAGTTGTTGATAATCTGGGTTTCTCAACAGTTGAAGCCGGCGTAGAGGCTGCTATGGCTGCCAAAGCGGATATTGTTGTACTTTGCTCGAGCGATGATGAGTATGTTGAATATGCTGTTCCGGCATTCAAAGCACTCAATGGCCGTGCAATGTTTATCGTAGCCGGTAATCCCGCGAACATCGATGAATTAAAAGCAAGCGGTATTGAGAACTTTATCAACGTACGTTCTAATGTACTGGAAACGCTTAGGGGTTACAATGCACAGTTATTAAAATAGGAGAGAAGGAAATACTTTAAACAATGAAACCAGATTTTAAAAGCTTAGATATATTCGCCGCGTTTCAGCCTGTAAACGGTGCTGAATGGCAAAAGGCCAATAACATTACTGCCGACTGGGAAACCCCGGAGCATATAGATGTTAAGCCAATTTATACAAAAGAAGATTTGGAAGGAATGGAACACCTTAACTATGCTGCCGGTATTCCACCTTTCCTTCGCGGACCGTATTCGGTAATGTACACCCTTCGTCCCTGGACAATTCGTCAGTACGCAGGGTTCTCAACTGCCGAAGAATCCAATGCGTTCTATCGTCGTAACCTGGCATCCGGACAAAAAGGATTGTCGGTAGCATTCGACCTTGCGACACACCGCGGATACGACCCCGATCACGAACGTGTGGTGGGAGACGTAGGTAAAGCAGGGGTATCCATCTGCTCGCTGGAAAACATGAAAGTTCTTTTTGATGGTATTCCATTGAATAAGATGTCGGTTTCTATGACAATGAACGGTGCCGTACTTCCGATACTTGCATTCTATATCAATGCGGGATTAGAACAAGGCGCTCAGCTGGAAGAGCTTGCGGGAACAATACAGAATGATATCCTGAAAGAATTTATGGTGCGTAACACTTATATTTATCCACCGGCATTCTCAATGAAAATCATTTCTGATATCTTTGAGTACACATCACAGAAGATGCCTAAGTTCAATTCAATCTCTATTTCCGGCTATCACATGCAGGAAGCGGGAGCTACAGCAGATATCGAATTAGCTTACACGTTGGCAGATGGCTTGGAATACCTTCGCGCAGGTACTGCCGCAGGAATCGATATTGATGCTTTTGCTCCGCGTTTATCATTCTTCTGGGCTATTGGTATGAATCACTTCATGGAAATAGCGAAGATGCGTGCCGCGCGTTTACTTTGGGCTAAGATAGTAAAACAGTTCAATCCGAAGAATCCTAAATCATTGGCATTGCGTACGCATTCGCAAACTTCGGGATGGTCGCTTACCGAACAAGATCCGTTCAATAATGTGGGACGAACTTGTATTGAAGCCATGGCTGCCGCATTAGGGCATACGCAATCATTGCACACCAACGCGTTGGATGAGGCTATTGCGCTTCCAACAGATTTCTCTGCCCGTATAGCCCGTAATACCCAGATTTATATTCAGGAAGAAACATATATCACCAAGAATGTTGATCCATGGGGTGGCTCTTATTATGTTGAATCTCTTACTAATGAGATTGCACATAAAGCATGGCAACTTATTCAAGAAATAGAAAGTCTTGGCGGTATGGCGAAAGCGATCGAAACCGGTATACCAAAGATGCGTATTGAAGAAGCTGCCGCACGTGCGCAGGCGCGTATTGATGCCGGAAGTCAGACGATTGTAGGCATCAACAAATACCGTCTGGAAAAAGAAGATCCGATTGATATTCTTGAAATCGACAATACAGCCGTTCGTCTGGAACAGATTGAACGTTTGAAAGAACTGAAAGAAGGCCGCGATCAGGAAAAAGTGGACGCGGCACTGGAAGCTATAACCAAATGCGTGGAAACAGGCAAGGGTAACTTGCTTGAACTTGCAGTAGAAGCAGCACGGGTTCGTGCAACATTGGGAGAAATCTCTTATGCATGTGAAAAAATAGCCGGACGTTATAAAGCAATAATCAGAACTATATCAGGCGTGTATTCATCAGAAAGTAAAAACGATGACGACTTTAAGCGTGCAACGAAACTTGCCGAGAAGTTTGCAAAGAAAGAGGGACGTCAGCCTCGTATTATGATTGCGAAAATGGGACAGGACGGTCACGACCGTGGTGCCAAAGTGGTTGCAACGGGTTATGCCGATTGCGGTTTCGATGTAGACATGGGGCCATTGTTCCAAACTCCTGCCGAATCTGCTCGTCAGGCGGTTGAAAACGATGTAAACGTAGTTGGGGTTTCTTCGCTGGCTGCCGGACATAAAACACTTATTCCGCAGATTATAGATGAATTAAAGAAACTCGGTCGTGAAGATATTATTGTTATTGCCGGTGGAGTTATCCCTGCACAGGATTATGACTACCTTTACAAGGCCGGAGTAGCTGCTATCTTTGGACCGGGAACTTCTGTATCGAAGGCGGCATGCCAGATGCTGGAAATCCTTTTGGAGGAAGAAGCGTAAAATAGTACTTATATAGTTAAAAAGGGAACCGATTGGTTCCCTTTTTTAATTTACTCCTCCTCCGCCCTTCACCAGCCCCTTCAAATGCTCCCTGTAAAACACATTCTCGCCATTCTCAACAACGGTGCTCAAATCAAAATCCACAGCGTATTTCTCTATAAACTCCCGAATCAGTTTCTTATCAGCAGACCGATGGTCACTTAAATAATCGGCCATATAGATAAGCAGATTCTTTTGTTTTTCTAATGTGTGCTGTGCCAGTTCTTCGGCGCTGAATATTAATTCTTCCGCTTGTTTATTGATACCATCGCTGTGATTATCCAAGATAAATCCGGGTGGGCGATCGGTATGTTGATTGCCATAGAACGCGCGGGTATTACCCATACCGCAAGTATAGAGTACCCTGATAGCCAATTGAGTTGCACGGTTAATATCGCTACTGGAGCCCATGGTAACATTTTCCTCACCGAAGATAATGCGTTCGGCTACCAAGCCACCCAAAAGAACAGCCAGGCGATTTATAATTTCTTTCCGCGAAATGTAGTTCCATTCCGGGCGGGCAAACACAAATCCATCGCTGCTGCTATCGGCTGTTACGGAGAATACAGCGTTCGGCAAAGTACGCATTAATAGGGTTGATAAGATAGCATGACCACTTTCGTGTACAGCCACTATCGCCTGTTCATCATCGTATCTGGATTTACGTAGTTTTCCCAATACCAACAGGTGTTTATCGGTAAGACGATGAATAGATTTGCCATTGCAGATAAAATCAATCAGTAAAGTAGCGTAATCAGAATCATCTGCCTTATCAACACTGAAATGAACCGAATCAACCATGAAGCCATTCAGGTAAATTTCGTTTAGAATCTTACCTAAGCGGGTATTGATAATCTGGTGGATAGTGGTAAACAACGGGCGGGTACCCTGCGTAGGGAAAACCCCTTCCTCATAAATCAGCTTCTCTGTACATTTATCAAATATCAATTCCAGTTGATAAGTATCCTGCACTTTCTTGTGAATCTTTTCCAGTTCGGCGCGGATAATTGCATAAAAATTATCTTCATTAAAAGCCGGATAAATAATATGCGTATTACCCAAACGAGCAATTTGCTCACTGCGAAAGCGGGTTAACAGTGCGTCTTTAACCTGTGTAACCGTGATACGGGTAGATTCATAATGAAATTCATCAGCACTCATATCCGGGTTAAAGTTACGCGTCATGGAGTAAACTTCATCCAGGTTTCCCATTACAAAAACAAGCGCCTGTGTGCAATCTATTGTTTTAGGACGCAGAGATTTCTTGAATAAATAAACAAGGTAAGAAATACTTTCCTCGCCATCCATTTCGTTTAGTTTGTCGCGAAGATCCGCCTTTGCAACAAACATGAAGTCTACAAGATCGTAAATGGTGTTGATATTCTGGTTAGAAATGAAATATGTTTTTTTAATCTCTCCGTTTTCCTCTTCTTCCTCTTCCTCCTCGTAATTGTGGTTAGCCATAACTTCGTTATATATAGCTTTCCCGCTCACAATAACACCATTCTCAACTTCCACACCCCGGTTAATAGCCACATCGAGAGATTTGATAAGTCGGTTAAACCAACTGGTATTATAATCAAAATCAATCATATCGAACTTTCCTGTATCCAGTAAATCCCAGATTGCGCGAGAAGAGGCTTTATTTATTTCTTCGCTTTCTTCATTGATGGTTCGCGCATGCTGAAATTCATCCAATCCGATAATAAAAGGCTCGCCGTTACTGCTTTCATAAATATCCTTGAAAGTCTCTTGAATACCATAATATGTATTGGTACTTTCACCCAAATCAAAGCGGAAATAACGGTCGGAGAAACCCAAAAGTTCCGACAGCCTTTTAGCCAGAGAAGTTTTACCGGTTCCGGTTAATCCCCAAAGATTGATAATAACAGGACGTTCCTGCATCTCCGGGAAAAAGAGCCATGAGTTAATCGCATCAGTAATCTGATCAATAACAGTATCTATGCCTATAAATTCGGATTTTAGTTGCTTAACAGCGTCTTCGAGTATTTCTTTTTGTTTGAAAAGTTGTTGCCTATATTGAGGTATATCCATGTTTTTCGTTCCCATGTTTTGTTTTTTTTGTTTTTCCTTATAAAATAACAATTATGTTGGTTCGCCAAATCATACCAACATTACTCTATAGATCCCCAGGTATCTGTTTTATATTTAAATGTAATGAATATGAATAATAAAATGGGATAGCTTAATATTCTAATTTGGTCTATATAATTACCAATGTATCTGTACCCTTTCTCTCATTAATTTAGGGTTAATAATAATCTTTGGGCGGCAAAGATAAGTAAAAGAAATGAAATATTCCTTACCTTTGTCTTCTAAATCTTAATTGAATGATTGTTTGTATTGCCGAAAAGCCCTCTGTTGCCCGTGATATTGCTGAGATTCTGGGGGCGCGTACCAGGAAAGACGGATATATTGAAGGGAATGGTTATCAGGTAACCTGGACTTTTGGTCATTTGTGTACCTTGAAAGAACCGGCCGAATATTCGCCGTCATGGAAGTCCTGGAGTTTAAGCAGTTTGCCAATGATACCCCCCCGGTTTGGTATAAAGCTGATTGAAAATCCTACCTACGAAAAGCAATTTCAGATTATTGAATCCTTAATGCTTGCTGCCGATGAGATAATAAACTGCGGTGATGCCGGTCAGGAAGGAGAACTTATACAACGTTGGGTAATGCAGAAAGCCGGAGTTCGTTGTCCGGTGAAGCGCCTCTGGATATCGTCTCTTACGGAAGAAGCTATTAAAGAAGGGTTTCAGCAACTGAAAGATCAATCCGAATTTCAATCGCTTTACGAAGCCGGACTGTCTCGCGCCATAGGCGATTGGTTATTAGGAATGAATGCCACTCGTTTATATACGCAGAAATATGGTCAGGGCAGGCAAGTACTTTCTATCGGGAGAGTTCAAACACCAACCCTTGCACTGATCGTAAACAGGCAACTGGAAATAGAAAGCTTCACCCCGGAGCCTTACTGGGAATTGAAAACAATATACCGGGATACTACTTTCTCGGCAACCAAAGGAAAGTTTACCTCTAAAGAAGAAGGATTAAATTTCCTCGACACTGTACGCCAATCCGATTTCGAGGTAACGGATGTCTCTACCAAGAAAGGAACCGAATACGCCCCTCGTCTTTTCGACTTAACCTCTCTACAGGTAGAGTGCAATAAAAAGTTTGGCTATTCGGCAGATGAAACGTTGAAGCTTATACAATCTCTGTATGAAAAGAAAATAACTACCTATCCGCGTGTAGATACTACCTATTTAAGTGATGATATCTACCCCAAATGTCCCGGCATTTTGCAAGGATTAAAAGACTATATAACCTTAACAACCCCGTTGCAAAACACCAAATTACCCAAATCTAAAAAGGTATTCGATAGCTCTAAGGTTACAGATCACCATGCCATTATTCCAACCGGTGTGTATCCGCAAAATCTCACAGAAATGGAACGCCGGGTATTTGATTTAATCGCGCGACGGTTTATAGCAGTATTTTATCCTGATTGTAAGATATCTACTACCACCGTATTGGGAGAAGTAGAAAAAATAGAATTTAAAGTTACCGGTAAGCAAATACTAGAACCCGGTTGGCGTGTTGTTTTCGCTAAAGAGCAGACCGAAGAAAAGGCCAATGATGAAGAAACCGTTCTTCCTGATTTTGTGAAGGGAGAACACGGTCCGCATGTACCCGATTTAAATGAAAAGTGGACGCAACCCCCCAAATTCTATACGGAAGCAACTTTATTGCGTGCCATGGAAACCGCGGGAAAGCTGGTTGAGAGTGATGAACTTCGTGATGCTTTGAAAGAAAACGGCATCGGTCGCCCTTCTACCCGTGCAGCCATTATAGAGACTTTATTCAAACGGAATTATATACGAAAAGAAAAAAAGAACCTGATTGCTACTCCTACAGGGGTTGAATTGATACAGATTATTCATGAAGAACTCCTGAAATCAGCAGAACTCACAGGTATGTGGGAAAAGAAACTCCGTGAGATTGAAAGGAAGAAATATGATGCGCGGTTGTTTCTGGAAGAGTTAAAGCAGATGGTTACGGAAATTGTTTTCAGTGTTTTATCCGATAATGCCAACCGGCGGATTACCCTTGTTGATACTACCATTAAAGAACCGGAAACCAAGAAAGAAACTAAACCCCGCGAACGTAAGCCCAGAGCCAAAAAACAGGTAAAAGAGGAGAAGGAAAAAAAAGAAGGCAAACCTTGTCCGCTATGTGGTAAAGGCACTATAATTAAAGGTAAAACAGCTTACGGCTGCTCTGAATGGAAGAGGGGTTGTACCTATCGGGAGAGTTTCTGATGAATATATTTATTAATAAAAAGACAGATGAATCAATCTCCTAAGCACATTAAAATAAGCGATTATAATTATCCCTTGCCGGATGAACGTATCGCTAAATTCCCTTTGCCCGAGCGTGATCACTCCAAATTATTAATTTACCGGCACGGGGATATTCAGGAAAAGAGTTTCACTTCTCTACCCACTTCTCTTCCCGAAGGTAGTTTGATGATATTCAATAATACCAAAGTTATTCAGGCAAGGCTTCATTTCAGGAAAGAAACCGGCGCGCTGATTGAGGTTTTCTGTCTTGAACCCATTCAGCCCAATGATTATGTGTTGAATTTCCAGCAAACAAGTCACGCGGCATGGTTATGTATGATTGGCAATCTTAAAAAATGGAAAGAAGGAAGTTTGCATAAGCAGATGACTGTTAAAGGACTGAACATTACTTTAACCGCCACCCGTGGTAAAAGTATTGGAACCAGCCATTGGGTTGATTTTAATTGGGATAATCCCGAAGTTACCTTTGCCGATATTCTGGAAGTATTCGGCGAACTTCCGATTCCGCCATATCTCAACAGAGAAACAGAGGAAAGTGATAAAGAGACGTATCAAACTGTATATTCTAAAATAAAGGGATCGGTAGCAGCCCCAACTGCCGGTTTGCATTTTACGGTTGGGGTGTTCAATGCGCTAAAAGAGAAGAAGATTGAATGCGAGGAATTAACGCTGCATGTTGGTGCGGGAACCTTTAAGCCTGTAAAAAGCGAAGAGATAGAAGGGCATGAAATGCATACGGAATATATTTCCGTTTCTAAGGATACAATTAATAAACTCATCCGCCATAACGCCGAAGCAATTGCAGTAGGAACCACTTCTGTGCGTGCGTTGGAGAGTTTATATTTTATCGGATTCACCTTATATAATAATCCGGAAGCGAGCGAGGAAGAATTGCGCGTTAAGCAATGGCAACCGTACGAAGGAAGTACAAATATTACCCCTGTTGAATCGTTAAAGTGCATTGCTGCTTATCTGGAAAAACATAATCTGGAAACACTGCACAGCAGCACACAGATTATTATTGCTCCGGGATATGCGTACAAAATTGTAAAAGCAATGATTACTAATTTTCATCAGCCGCAAAGCACATTACTATTATTAGTCTCTGCCTTTATTGGTGAAGATTGGCATAAAGTATATAAGTATGCGCTTGATCATGGCTTTCGCTTTTTGAGCTATGGAGATTCATCCTTGTTGATTCCCTAATTTATCTTTATTTCATCTATGAAGATAAATGCCGAACCGCCTGCTCCCGCATGCCATTGAGGCATTTTATTCTCTTTTTTGATTAATAATCTTACATATCTTGCCTGTACCGGATCGAAGTTTATCTTATTTTCCCTTACTTCTTCCATGTGTTGAGTGGGGTAGGGGAATGCAGTAGATGATACGGGTTTATATGTTTTCCCGTCTTCGGAAATAGCCACATCCAATTCTTTTGCTCCGAAAATCCAGTCGCCTGTGCATATATAAGTATTGAAAGAAACTTCCGAAAACCCCGTCACTTCTTTCAAGTCAATAAACAGTTCCAAATCTCCTTTGTTAAAGCCAATCCATGAGCCATCTTTATAACCTCCTTTATTCCCGGGTATGCCATCTACAAGGGTAGCTGCTCCACCAAAGGTGTAAGATCTGTGGGGCTGTGGGTTTATCTCAATGGCTTTCATTGTTGCTTTATTTATATCAAAACTTTCGACATAAACAGGCGTTTCCATATTGGCTCTGAAAGCCTTAGCAGTGATAGTAACCGGTTGTGAAATGGATATAATCCCTGTATATTCTTTACTTTCTTCTGTTGGAGTACTTCCATCGGTAGTATAATAAATAGGAGCATTATCAACCGTAGAGAGGGTAAGTTCTATCACTCCCTTTTCAGCGTTCGAATGGGTCTTCGGGTTTATTTCAAATATAGTCTTCGAATAATTATATCCTTTCTTATCATAGAATTTAACCATATTGAATAACCGTTGTAAGAATGCATTATAGTCTTTTTTGTCGGGCATCGACCATTGTACTTCGGCAAGTGCATCCATACGAGGAAGAACTTTCAGCTCAACCTGTTGAGTGTTCTTGATATACTCCGTCCACAGATTAGCTTGCACACCAAGTATATGCTTGCTTTCTTGTGGAGTTAATTCTTCGGGTATAGGATTAAAGCTATACACTTTACTTAACGGAACGTATCCACCAATGGAGAGGGGTACAGAACTGATATTGGTTGTTTGGTAATAATCAAAATAGAAGTGAGATGTTGGCACCATTATGGCGTCATGTCCTTGCTTAGCCGCGGCTACCGCACCTTCAATTCCACGCCAGGACATAACGGTTGCGTTTGGTCCGAGCCCTCCTTCAAGGATTTCATCCCACCCGATTATTCTACGGCCTTTTTCGTTCAGGAATTTCTCAACAGAGGTCATTACATAACTCTGCAATTTCTCTTCGGCTTTATGTTCATTATCTGCTTTGATTCCTAATTCCTTTATCTTCGCCTGGCACTTCGGGCATTTTTCCCAACGCACTTTGGGGCATTCGTCTCCACCAATATGAATATACTCGGATGGGAATATTTCAATTATTTCGGAAAATACATTCTTAAGAAAAGTATAGGTTTCTTCATTACCAGGACAAAGTACGTCATCAAATATTCCCCACTCTGGTGAAACTTCATAGGGCCCGCCGGTACAACCCAGGTGCGGATATACATGCAACGCTGCGAGCATATGCCCCGGCAAATCTACTTCGGGTATAATCGTTATAAAGCGATCTTTAGCGTATGCTACAATATCTTTCGCTTCTTCCTGTGTATAGAAACCACCATAAGGTTTGTTATCGTATTCTCCCGTATTGCGGCCTATCACCGTTTTCTTTCTCACAGAACCTTTTTCCGTAAGCTCGGGATATTTCTTTATTTCAATACGCCAGCCCTGATCATCGGTTATATGCCAATGGAATATATTCATGTTGTGCAGAGCGATAAGATCGATATATTCTTTAATAAACTCAACCGGAAACATATGCCGACTAACATCCAGCATCATTCCACGGTATCCAAAACGGGGATAATCCTTAATAGTTACCGGATTAAATTGTATATCGTTTCCATCGGCATTGGCCGGAATTGATTTTCTTAAAGTTTGAACTCCGTAAAATGTTGCCGCTTCTGATGCTCCATCAATAATAATCTGTTTATTATTTACTGTAAGTGTATAAGCGTCTTTATTAGAATGATCTAAAGTAGAACGTAGAATAATGCAGTTGTCGTTTTTTTCTTTATCGGAGATTGCCAGGGTTTTGCCCGTTGAGAATTTAATATACTCTGAAAGAAATTTAGCTACCCGTTCCAGGTTCTCATTGTTTCCCGGATATACAATGGTGGTTGAGGCTGTCATATCGAATGGCGCTCCCTGCGCATCATTTATTTCCTGTGGAAGCGGAATAACTTTATAGTCGGCACTGCTCACATTTTTAGAGCCGCACGATACTAAAAACAAAAGCACGATGGCATAAAAGCTAATGAATAGGGTTCTTTTCATAAAATTAGTTAGTTAGAATGTTTGTCGTGTTGAATGATACTTATTACATTAAGCTGTGCTCACTTTCATCATCAATAGTATCCAGCTTAAGTTTGTCGCTATCGTCTCGCTTTTCGTAATATTGCTTTCTCAAAGGATTTGTACGGGCTTCTTTATCTCTTTTACGATTACGGAAAATATCTATCGCTGCATATATTGCCTGTCGGAATGAATCTTCCGAAGCTTCTCCTTTGCCTGCAATATCGTATGCTGTTCCATGAGCGGGCGAAGTGCGAATAATTGGTAATCCGGCAGTGAAGTTTACCCCGTCTTCCATTGCCAAAGTTTTAAAAGGAATAAGTCCCTGATCGTGATACATTGCCAATATACCATCAAAGTTTTCGAAATTGCCCGATCCCATAAAGCCATCGGCAGGGTAGGGGCCATAGCAAAGAACATCCTTTTCTGCCATTTCTTTTAATGCGGGAATGATAATTTCCTGTTCTTCCGTACCAAGTACTCCACCATCTCCTGCATGAGGATTTAAAGAAAGTACGGCTATTCTTGGGCTTCCAATGCCGAAATCCCGATGCAAGGTATTATGGAAGATTTGTATTTTCTCCTGAATAAGTTCTTTGGTAACAGTTGAAGCAACGTCTTTTAAAGGAATGTGGCCGGTAACAAGCGCTACCCGAAAATCATCTTTCATTAATATCATTAAGGATTTGTTTCCTTCTCCGGCGGTACTCTCAATGTATTCTGTATGCCCCGGAAAAGAAAAACTTTCCGATTGGATGGTGTTTTTATTGATAGGCGCGGTAACCAATACATCAATTAAACCGGATTTATAATCTTTGATTGCTCTTTCTAATGCGGCCAATGCAGCCTTACCGGCTTCTGTATCCGCTTTTGCAAATTCAACCTTTATCTCATCGCCGATGCAATTGATAATGCTTAGTTTATTATAGCTTGCTTCTTGCGCAGAATTTATGATACTGAAATTGGTTGGTAAGTCGAGCGACTTCCGGTGATAGGCTGCTACCTTGGGAGATCCGTAAATAATAGGAGTACAAAGATCCAACATCGCACTATCGGCAAATGTTTTTAAAATAACCTCATATCCCACTCCGTTAATATCTCCCTGAGTTATACCGACTCTTATTTTATTTTCTTCCATATATTTAAAATTAGGGTGTAAAGTTAGGTAAAGTTAAGTAAAGGAGGTAAAGAAGTAGAAAAAAACTCAACTTCTTTACCTCCTTTACTTAATTTATCTGACTTTACACCCTTAATTTACCGATTGTTGTATCTCCATAGATGAAAGTACCTCTCCCGGAAGTTTCAATGTATATAAAGATGCTTCCATAAAACGTACAAGATTCCTTTTGAGTTTATCCGGCGAATAAATGAATATTTCTGCAACAATTACCCGGTTGTTAATCTCATCCAGGCGCATATGAGACACAAAGGGGCCTCCCATCATATCACCGTGCATCCGCCATAACCCGCGCATCTCTAAAGCGTATTTTCCATGCACGTTTATGGGTGCTGTTATCACTGCGCGATGATCGGTCTTCATATACATTCCTTCTTTGGCTCCCGGTATATTAATTTGCATCACAGAATCTCTTTTGTTCAGGAAAAACTCTTCTGTAAATGTATTCGGATCTGTATAAGGGAACGAATAAATAACAAAGTTCATATCTGATGTAGCCGTATTGGAAGATGCCCAAAGAAAATCCTCTCCTGTTTTATTCTTTTTCAGTTCGCCGGGTATCCATACCTGACTACTGAACATAGATGCAACCAGAGCAGATGCATTGTTCTCATGATGCTTTTCCAAATTCCTGATCTGTCTGTTCATTTCGGCACGGGTAAAGAAACTAAGTATAACATCCTTATTTTCTTCCACAGTTTTCTGTAATTCCTCCTCGTTTGGTGCCTGAATTGTCATTACCATTTGTGGAGCCGCATATACATCGCTTGAATAATTCAACTTCCCTTGTGTATACCTGTCACCCACTTCAACCATTATAATGTTCCTGATTAACTTCAAGGTTGTATCAAAGTTACCGGGTGATGTATACATCATCTTAAATGATCTTTCCGCTTGTGGCAAACCGGGAACGTTTGTGTCTAAAACATCATACAATGCTCTTCCTGCGGGTCTTTCCCACAGATCATGGTCAACAACAACAATTAATTCGTAAGGGCGACCACTGGAAGTTGGCTTAAACCCCTTATCCTTACAAGATGATACCATCATAACCATGAATAGTAATCCAATGTAGAAAACGTGCTTCATATCTCTCCTGCTTTTGGTTTATTGCAAATCTACTTAATCTCCGTATAAATGGTTCTTTTACGTAAACAAATAATGTTAAATTGAACTATTATGTTTCTTTTTTGCAGTTGAAAGCATTCCACATGCTGCGAGGATATCTTCTCCTCTGGAAGATCTAATTGTGGTGAATACCCCATGTGAAGTCAAATAATCCCGGAAGGCCACCATCGTATCCATAGCCGCACCTTCAAGGTCAACATCAGGAATGGCATGAAAGCGTATCAGATTAACTCTGCAATCCAGTCCGCGAAGTAATTTCACCAATTCTTTGGCATATAACAGAGAATCGTTTTTATTCTTAAACATGATATACTCAAAGGAAAGTCTTCTCTGCTTACTAAAATCATAATTCCGTAATAACTCCACTATTTCCCGCGCCGGGAAAGCCTTTTCGGCAGGCATTAAACCCAATCGTTGTGAGGGAACAGGCGAATGTAAACTAATGGCCAGGTGACAATCACTTTCTTCGATAAATCGGCGCAACCCTTTTTTTAATCCTATAGTTGATAGGGTTATACGTTTGGGGCTCCAGCCATATCCATAATCGGATGTTAATATCTCCAATACTTTTAATACTTCGTCCGGATTATCCAAAGGTTCACCCATACCCATAAGCACTACGTTGGTCAACTTGTTTCTTTCCGGCAAAGCAGCAATCTGATTTAGTATTTCATTGGCTGTAAGATTCGCAGCGAAGCCCTGCTTACCTGTCATACAGAACTTGCAGTTCATCTTGCAACCTACTTGTGAAGATATGCAAAGTGTGGCACGATCCTCATCGGGAATATACACAGCCTCGATGTAGTTGTTGTCGGCTACCTGATAAAGGTACTTTATGGTGCCGTCAACAGAGTGCATCGCTTCTGTCGGCGCTTTCTTGCCTACCTCAAATTCTTCTTTTAATATTTCTCTGTACTTCAAGGATATATTGGACATGTCATCTATCGAGTCGGCATTCTTATTATATAACCATGAAGCGATTTGTTTTGCTGAAAAGGCCGGCATTCCTACATTCTTAACAACGGCTTGTAATTCGGGTAAAGTAAGACCTAAAAGTGGGGCTTTAGACATAATTATTAAGTTGAAAATTGAAAGGTGAAAGTTGAGAATTAATTTCATGTAGGTTATCCGCGTTGGCAGATGGTAGCTTTCAATTTTCAATTTTCAACTTTCAGCTCTGCAAAAGTACTCCATAATAAACAAAAAAGCAAAAAACTATGCTTACGGTGAGCATATTTCAGTACATTTGTGTTCTTTAAAAGCAATTTACACATTAAAGTATGTTCAATTCATTTGGTAATATATTCCGTTTAACAAGCTTTGGCGAGTCTCATGGAAAAGGAATCGGAGGAGTCATTGACGGCTATCCGGCAGGTATCAGTATTGATATGGATTTTGTTCAGCATGAATTAAATCGCCGTCGCCCGGGGCAATCAAAAATAACTACTAATCGTAAAGAAGCAGATAAAGTAGAGTTTCTTTCGGGTATTTACGAAGGAAAGTCTACAGGCACTCCTATAGGATTTATTGTATGGAATGAAAATGAACGCTCTAATGATTACGATAACCTGAAGGATGCTTTTCGTCCTTCCCATGCCGATTATACGTATCAGAGTAAATATGGTATCCGGGATCACAGAGGGGGTGGACGATCATCGGCTCGGGAAACTATTGCACGGGTAGTTGCAGGGGCATTGGCTAAAATTGCGCTTCAGCATTTGGGCGTCAGCGTTAAAGCATATACTTCGCAGGTTGGGGATATTAGTCTGGAAAAAGGATACCGGGATTATGATCTGGATACTATCGAAGACAATCCGGTACGTTGTCCGGATGCGGAAAAGGCAGAAGAGATGCAGGAACTGATCGAAAAGATAAAGAAAGAGGGAGATACAATAGGTGGAGTGATAACAGGAGTGATTAAAAGCTGTCCCGTTGGTCTTGGTCAGCCGGTATTCGGAAAATTACATGCTGCGTTAGGCAATGCCATGTTAAGCATCAATGCTGCAAAAGGATTTGAATATGGTGAAGGTTTCAACGGAACGAGCCAAAAAGGTTCAGAGCAGAATGATACTTTCTATAATAAGAAAGGTAAAGTAGCTGTCTGCAGCAATCATTCCGGAGGGATACAGGGTGGAATCAGCAACGGAGAAGATATCTATTTTCGTGTAGCATTTAAGCCGGTGGCAACTCTACTTACCGAACAACCTACCGTTGATAAAGATGGAAACGAAATTATGTTGCAGGCCAGAGGCCGCCATGACCCTTGTGTATTGCCTCGTGCCGTACCTATTGTAGAGGCAATGGCTGCTATAACTATACTGGATTATTATCTTATTAATCGAACAACCAAATTATAGAACCATGAAAAGAATACAAGCTTATATTATCGAACACGAGCCTAAAATGATGGAAGATCTTTTTAGTTTGATCCGAATTCCAAGCATCAGTGCCAAACCGGAGCATAAAAATGACATGCTTGCCTGTGCTAACCGTTGGAAAGAATTGTTATTGGAAGCCGGTGCAGATGTGGTGAATGTTATGCCATCGGCCGGAAATCCTATAGTTTACGGTGAGAAATTTATAGATCCAAATGCCAAAACCGTACTTATATATGGCCACTACGATGTTATGCCGGCAGAGCCGCTGGAGCTCTGGAAAAGCAAACCTTTTGAACCCGAAATTCGTGACGAACATATATGGGCGCGTGGTGCTGATGATGATAAAGGGCAGGCTTTTATTCAGGTAAAAGCATTTGAATATTTAGTAAGGAACAATTTATTAAGAAATAATGTAAAATTTTTATTTGAAGGTGAAGAAGAAATCGGTTCACCCAGCTTAGAAGAGTTTTGCGAAAAGCATAAAGCCCTGCTGGAGGCCGATATAATTCTTGTTAGCGACACCAGCATGCTGGGAGCCGACTTGCCTTCCTTAACCACCGGGCTTCGTGGACTGGCGTACTGGCAAATCGAAGTTACCGGTCCTAATCGTGATTTACATTCCGGTCATTTTGGGGGTGCGGTTGCCAACCCAATCAATGTGCTTTGCGAAATGATAAACAAAGTTACGGATGCGGATGGTCGGATAACCGTACCCGGCTTTTATGCGGATGTTGAAGATGTTTCTCAAGCCGAACGCGATATGATCGCGAGTATTCCTTTTAATGAAGAAAAATACAAAGAAGCAATTGGTGTGAAAGAACTAGCAGGAGAAAAAGGCTATTCTACATTGGAACGCAACAGTTGCCGCCCTTCTTTTGACGTTTGCGGCATATGGGGTGGTTATACCGGAGAAGGATCTAAAACGGTGTTACCTTCTAAAGCTTACGCCAAAGTATCCTGCCGACTTGTACCTCACCAGGATCATAATAAGATATCAAAACTATTTGCTGATTATATTCTTAGTATTGCTCCGGATACTGTAAAAGTGGAAGTTAAACCTATGCATGGTGGCGATGGATATGTTTGTCCTATTACCCTGCCCGCGTATAAAGCAGCCGAGAAAGGTTTTGAAATAGCATTTGGTAAAAGGCCTCTTGCAGTAAGACGTGGGGGAAGTATACCTATAATATCTACTTTTGAGAAGGTATTGGGAATTAAAACAGTACTTATGGGATTTGGATTGGAATCTAACGCGATTCATTCACCGAACGAAAATTTTAGTCTGGATATATTCCGCAAGGGCATTGAGGCGGTGGTGGAGTTTCATTTGGCGTATGCAGAAGAGGATAATTTGAAGCAAAAGTAATTAAACTACATGGGGAGATTAGATTTTCGAAAGTTCGTCTTTTAATACTTCAAGATATTGCCGTCCGTATTGTAAATCGGGCTCCATGTAGTTCCCCTCGGCCCATTCGTTCCATGATTTTATCAAGACAATACGGTGCTCTTCAGGTTTGTCTTTAACTGCACCAAGAACCTGCTTTACGTGTTTGCGAAACAGTTCAGGTGTAGAGTTTTGAAAAATCATGCTATTCTTCCCGCTTCGCGGAGAGTTATCCCAGTTAGGCAAGATCATCGGATAAATAGTTGTTTGCGAATCCTCCGGCCCATGCATGCGTTCTATTATTTCTTTGTATTTAAAGACCCCATATTTGGTGTCACGCTTATACAATCCTTTTTTCCAAAGTGTATGCTTCAGCTTGTTGAACGGTTTTCGGTTGATTGCTTGGTTAGCATTGAAATGCCTTTGTAAATAAACGCCATCGAAACCCAATTTAGTTATCTCCTGAGTTTCTGATCCCATATTATTCGAAAGTCCTACAAAGTGTATACCTTTTACACCGTTCTTCAATGCCAGTTCTCTCCATATTAGCATAAATTTCTCGCACTCCGGAATTTCTCGCGGTTTATATATCAGAAACAACGGACATCCGTTCACGGTGATGTAACGCTTGTCTTTAAAAGCAGGCAGTACCTCATAAAAATGGTTTTCGTAATCTTCTTTTCCCGGATATGTCTGCTCGATAAGAATCTTGTCTTTCATGCCGTGCCATATCCCGGACCATGTTTCGTTAGCCCAACCCAAGCAAAACGGAAAATCAGGTTTTCCACTCGCCAATACCTCTTTGAAAGGCCTTTCGAGAATACGTTTACCCGCAAACCAGTAATGCCAGTACATAAATCCTTCTATGCCATGGCTACGTGCCAGTTCCGCCTGCTGCTCCCGTACTTCACTTACTCTTAGGTCATAAAATCCCAGTTCCGATGGCAAGTTAGGCTGGTGATGGCCTTTAAAAAGAGGTTTAGCCTTAGCCGTATTCGTCCATTCTGTAAATCCTTTTCCCCACCACTCGTCATTTTCCGGAATTGGATGATACTGAGGAAGATATAGTGCTATAGGACGAATCTTTGTTGGCATATTGATTTCTTAGAAACGTATCAATTCATCGGGTGATAATGAACTTATTTCGCTAACTCGTTAATAACATCCATTATTTTTTGTCCAATTTCTTCTGCGGCTTCCATTGTAGATGCCTCGCTGTATACACGAATAATCGGTTCGGTATTACTCTTTCTAAGATGAACCCATTTATCTTCAAAATCAATCTTAACTCCATCAATATCATTGATTTCTTCGTTCTTATAGATTTCCTTTACTTTCTCAAGTATAGCATCTACATCAATTTCAGGAGTTAGATCAACCTTATTCTTTGCTATAAAATAAGGAGGATAAGTTGCGCGTAATTCACTAACCTTTTTGCCTTCGTGTGCCAGGTGGCTCAGGAACAACGCGATTCCTACTAAAGCGTCACGACCATAATGGCTTGCCGGATAAATAACCCCACCATTACCTTCTCCACCGATTACTGCACCTACTTCTTTCATCTTGGTAACAACATTCACTTCGCCAACAGCCGATGCGTAATATTTCTTACCATATTTACGTGTTACATCACGTAAAGCACGGGTAGAACTTAAGTTAGATACTGTGTTTCCGGGAGTATGTTTCAATACATAATCGGCAACAGTTACCAGTGTATATTCCTCTCCGTACATAGTGCCATCTTCGCAGATCATTGCCAAACGGTCAACATCAGGGTCAACTACAAATGCTACATCCGCTTTGCCACTCTTCATAAGGTTCATGATGTCACCCAGATTCTTCTCAAGAGGTTCCGGATTATGTGAAAAGTTACCGGTTGGTTCGCAATATAGTTTTTCTATCTGTTTCACTCCCAGTTTTTCCAGTAATTCCGGTAAAATAATACCACCTACCGAATTAACAGCATCTATAGCAACACGGAAGTTCGCTTTCTTAATCGCATCCACATCAACCAAGTTTAAAGCCAGAACACTGTCGATATGTTTTTGATTATACGTTAGATCCCGGCGGTAAGAACCAATCTGATCTACTTCAGCATAAGTAAATTCTTCAGTATCGGCAATGCGAAGCACTTCTTTGCCTTCCGCATCGTTAAGGAATTCTCCGTGTTCATTCAATAATTTTAGCGCGTTCCATTGTTTGGGGTTATGAGAAGCAGTGAGAATAATACCGCCACATGCTCCCTCCATAGTTACGGCTAATTCGGTTGTTGGCGTTGATGCAAGATCAATATCTACAACATCCCAACCCATTCCCATGAGTGTGCCTATAACAACATTCTTTACCATTTCACCTGAAATGCGCGCATCGCGCCCTACAACAATCTTATTAGATGATGATTTACAGGTTTTGCGAATAAGCGTTGCATACGCGGAAGTGAATTTAACAATATCAAGCGGATTTAATCCTTCCCCAACCTGTCCGCCAATAGTACCGCGGATTCCGGAGATAGACTTTATAAGAGTCATACTGTAATTAGATTAATGATTAAACGATAATAAGTTTTATCTGATTTGAACTTTTCTAATTTCGTAATAAAAAGAGTTTACTTGCTGCATGGCATAATTATGTCCGAGCTTTGAGGGTACAATGAGTTTGATGTGCGCGTTATTTCTCAAATAAGGTAATGCCGTGATAATACCTTTAGGCACATCCAAATATGATACATTCATGTTATATACATATACGTAAGGAAAATATCCATCATTAAACAGGATGGATGTTTTATCGGGGGTATAGTAAAAACAATCCACAACATTATCGATATCAATATTTGATATCGTGTCAATAACATTTTCATCAATCTCCGCCATGATGTTATATTCTATCATTCTAACCAATATCTCATCACGATTCTTAATTGTATCTCCTTCACCTCTGTCAATTATCTGAAGATAATAACCGCTTGACAACTCTACATACTCATTTTCGGCTACATTAGTAACAGTATCTTTTTCAAATTCCGATAAACTAATAGTCTTTATATTATGCTTTTTAATGAATTTACTGACTGCATTTCTTTCATCTTCAAGCATTTCAGCATAAGTTTTTGAATCATTGCATGATTGTAAGAATGCTCCAAGAGCTAAAACCACAAGGAATAAAAGTGGAAGTTTTTTCATATGTATTTATATTTACCGCAAAAATATCTTATTTCATTTAAAGACTAGCGAAAGCTGTTAGAAAGTTCGAAACCTTTAACCTTTCCATCTTAACTTTTAACCTTTAACAGAGATTTGTATGATTCCATTCCCTGTTCAAACAATGCTATAGCATCATTCATTGTTCCAAAGAACTCACCTCCGGAAGCATTTAAATGCCCACCGCCACCAAAAAAATCAGCAGCAAATCTATTCGTTGGAAAATCTCCTACAGAGCGAAAAGAGAGTCTTATTACATTCTTCTCCGTATCTTCTCTCATGAAGCACGTAAATATAATATTCTTTATGGATAAAGGTATATTTACAAATCCTTCACTGTCTCCTCTTACAAAATCAAAATGTTTCTGTTCTTCATCCGTGAGGGTCATCAGGGCCGAGTTAAAATCATTATAAACTTTCATGGTAGTCAACACATGTCCCATCAAGCGCAAACGGCACTCAGAATAGGTGTTGTACACCTTTCGGTATATTTCATCTTTATCAATTCCTTTAGATAACAATTCGCTGATGATGAAATATACTTCCGGACTATTGGAGTTAAAAGTAAACCCACCGGTATCCGTCATCATGCCGGTATATATACATTCCGCGCCTTGTTTGGTGATTTCTTCAAAATAGCCAAGACGACAGATGAGTCTGAAAACAAGCTCGGATGTAGAGGATATACCCGGATGAGAAATTGTTATATCACAAAAATCCGAAGGGTTTAAATGATGATCAACCAACAGCTTGCGGGCAGGGGATGCGCCAACGGCATCAGCCATATCATCAATGCGTTTTAATTCGTTAAAATCTAAGCAACATATCACATCTGCTTCGTTAATAAGTTTATCTGCTAATTCTTTATAATGATCATACAGGAGAATATCTTTGCTTCCGGGCATCCATTTGAGAAAATCGGGAAAGGAATTAGGTACAATTACGTTTGCCTTTTTACCTTGAGAATTTAAAAAGTGCCATAAGCCTAGTGAAGAACCTATCGCATCGCCATCCGGAGCCACATGAGATACAATAACGATATTTTCCGCCCTCTCAAACCACTTGCTAAATCTATCAATATTACTTTGGGCGATAATCTTTGTGAGCATATTATTCATATTTAAATTGATCACAAAGATAAAAGAATTAGTTGATAGTTGAAAGTTTGTGATAGATGAGTGATGGATGGTGATTGATGTTTTTTATCTATCACTATGTAATCGGTCTAAATTACTGTAAATCTTGTGAAGCTGATGTTATGCAAAATATTTTCCATTATAGCCTGCGAATTGCAAAATATTTTCCAGAATCATTCTTTCATTATTTCCTCTAATCCAATATCAGGTATCGAACGATCAATGATGTTCAATTTTCCTTCCGTTGGTTCTTTGTATGCATTTGTCTCCTTTATGTAATTATTTAGTTCTTCAAAATTTTCTCCAAAGATATTATTGGAAAAATGCTGGAGTTTATCCATAACCCGAATGAAAGCATCGGGGTCTTTTCTATTAGTAAACCTTTTCAAAGAGACTATATAATCTTCTCTAAATACTGTAGGGACAATAATGCGAGATACACCATTTTTGAATAGTTCAGCATTACCCATAATCCTCGAAATTCTTCCATTTCCATCCGTAAATGGATGAACTTCCGAAATCATAAACATGATAAATACAGCTTTAGCCATTG
The DNA here is from genome assembly GCA_036724805.1 of Bacteroides sp. Taxonomy (GTDB): domain Bacteria; phylum Bacteroidota; class Bacteroidia; order Bacteroidales; family Bacteroidaceae; genus Bacteroides. Next base: position 34,253 of record DAIMFE010000002.1, on the reverse strand, counting down.
GATCCGTTAACGCGGCATAGAATTTGAATCCTTGTCTTAGTGTTCCTTCAACAAGCGTATAATCTACAAATTCAGTACTACCAGCTCTGTTGTTTAGCGTTTTAAATCCACCCGCATTGACATCTTCTGCCCTTTCGTACATCATGGAATAGTGTCTCCTTTTCAATATTTCAATCAATTCGTCTTCAGAGGATGGAGTTATACTCATTTCATGGCTATTAGAAACAATATTGAATGTGCCTAAAATGTCGTGTGAATCTTTTATTCTCTTTGGAATTGCAATGCCGGTGTCAACTATTTCCTTGGCATCTTCAATTGTAAACTTAGTCCCTTCAATATAATTTGAAAAATAAGCTTCGAAGAAAGAAAAAAGACGAAAAGAATCTTCTGATGTGTTTTTATCGGTTCTCTCAGGGAAATAATAATCTTTCAGCCGGTCATATAAAATTCGAAACAATTCAACTCGTTTGGCGTCAAAAGGCATTCCTACTGATCTTGCTTTTGCTGATGGAGTGCTCAGCACTTCGCTATCATGAGTAGAAAGTAAGGCGGAAATAATGAAATTAAGTCGTTCAAATTCCGTATTCATGTCTAATTGTTTTGCTATTTCCCGTGCCTTATCCCTGAATTGGTTAATTCCATCTTCTCCTTCACGGAGAATTATTTTCTCCAATTTGTCTTCAATATGCTCAATAGGAAATACTTTGGATTCTCCTCCTTTCTTTTTGGATATTTGCATGTTCTCTAATACCCAACGCCATTCAGAAGATATGTAAATTCCCCCTAGGTTAACATCCGATTCTAATGCAGGTTTTCCTTCTATTATATTTAGAATAATACCTTTTAAATCTTTGATTTTCCTGGTATAACCAGCCGTTATGAAAAAATTTCCAGTCTCTGTCGGTTTTAACTCGGATGCGCTTTTATGGCTGATAACAGCATTTGGGAATCTCCATTTAAGTATTTCGAAGAAATTCCTTTTTATGATATGTTCTATTGAATCCCGAAGATTTGTTGAATATATACGAGGAGCTATCTTTCTTATTTTCCCTTCTTTCTCCGCCTTATTAATTGCACGAGAGGCAACAGCATCTGATGAAGAAAAAATAATTTCTTTACTAAAGTCAATATCAATAGACATATATTCTGTTTTTTAGATTCTATTGCAAAAGTGCTAAATTTCTTCCAAAATTAGGAGTTGTTTTTGAGGAATTGCAAAATATTTTCCATTATAGCCTGCGAATTGCAAAATATTTTCCAGAATATACGTTATTTAAAGATTGCTCATCCCCAAAGTTAGTCAGTTCTGCTGCGTATTTTTGTTCGATAAGTATTCATAGAATGTATATTGTGCCCTAACCGCTGGTTTCTCCGGATTCTTTTTAAATAAATTCCGTAATCGCGCATCTACAAAGCAAGCTTTTTCGTTATCATTTAACTGAATCTGTAACATATCTATTATTTCTTGTCGAAGATCATTGTCTCGTATCGGTGTTACGGCTTCAATGCGGCGGTATAGATTTCGTTTCATCCAGTCGGGCGAACCGAAAAAGACTTTAGGGTTACCATCGTTGCCAAAATACATAATACGTGTATGCTCCAGAAAACTATCAACAATACGGGTTATCTTTATGTTTTGGCTGTAGGGTTGACCCGGTATCACACAGCAAATACCTCGAATAATCAAATCTATCTTCACGCCATTTTCGGATGCTTCGTAGAGTTTATTAATCATTACCGGATCTTGTATGCCATTAAGTTTTATAATGATATAACCTTCCTTGCCGGATTTTGCTAATTTAATTTCTCTGTCGATTAATTGATTAAGGGTAGGTATGAGATTGAAATGTGTAACCAGTAAATGCTTAAAACTTAAATTCTCTTTTCCCTGTAGTGTTAAAAAAAGGTTACGCACATCCTGCACTATTTCGGCATTGGCGGTAAAGAGTCCAACGTCAGCATATACTAACGCCGTTTTTTCGTTAAAATTACCTGTACTGATGTATGCAAAACTATATTTACTTTCTCGTATAACAAGTGCTACTTTTGCATGTACTTTTAAACCGGGAAGGCTGTAAATTATATTAATTCCTGCTTTCTTCATCATTTCGGCTGTGGCAAGATTATTTTCTTCATCAAACCTTGCCTTGAGTTCAACAAATACTGTTACCTTTTTCCCATTTCCGGCAGCAGCGATCAATTCGTTTATAACTTCCGAGTTTTGGGCAACACGATACTGGGTTAGCATTATCTCACGGGTCTTGGAATCCTGAGCTGCTTCTTTAAGAAAATGTGTAAAATGATCGAATGAATGGTAGGGATAATGAATTAGCAGGTCTTTCTTCTTTACATAACTAAATATCGATTCTCTTTTGTTGAGGTACTGTAATTTCATTGGAAGAGGCTTTTCGCACCAGTCAATAGCTTTATTAGGATTAGGAAGATCTTTCAAATCTTCCAGGTTCAGGTGTTTATCTCCTGGCACCAACTCATGCAAATTAATCTGGAACGCATCTACCAGAAAACTTAAAAAGTCATCCGGCATATGTCTGTCGTACACAAACCGACTTACAGCACCAATCTTCCGTTTTTTTACTTTCTTCTTTAGATGCTCTACAATATCTACTCCCGGAATATTATCAACCAGGATATCCGCATCGCGGGATATTTTTACGCAGTAACTGCAATCAATATCAAATCCCGGGAAAATCACATCTAAATTGGCCTTGATGATGTCTTCGATAAACATCAGATAATAGTTATCTTCATGTTTAGGAAGTTCGATAAAGCGAGGAACCTTGCTATAGGGTACTTTCATTACAAAATAGTGGATGTAATCGGGACTATCTACCGGGGTGTTCTTTTTTAATACCCGCGCGGCAAGGTACAAACGATCATCGCGCAAGAAAGAAATCACTTCATTTTTAGTAACAGGAACGGGCTGTAGATATGGAAATATTTCTTCACGGAAGAATTCTCTAATAAATTGTTGATGAAACGTTTCTACCTCGCTTTTGCCCTGATAAAAGATAATATTATGCTTGCGCAGGGTTGGCAATATGCCGTGTTCGTAAATCCTCACGCGGGTTTCTAATTGCTCATTTACAATAACTGTTATTTCATCTATTAACTCAATGGCAGATTGAGTTGTTTCTTCATCACTTCTGGCAATACCGGAAGCAATAGCTTTCTGATCGGCCACTCTTACCTTATAAAATTCTTCTAAGTTGGAAGAATATATGGAAATAAAATTAATGCGTTCGTATATGGGTAGCCGTTCGTCATCAGCTTCTAAAAGAACTCTGTAATTAAATGAAAGCCAACTAATATCACGTTTGAAGTAATTATATTTGTTTTCCATGATTCTAAGTTTTGCTCAAATATAAATAAAACAATTGACAATTCTCATTTGGCTATTGTCTAATGCCGCGAAGAGCCACCGCTTTGGGCAAATTTAGTAAATTGTTTAAATACAGCAATGTCTATCAGCCCTTTTTAGGTAAAAGTTATTAAAGGCAGAAAAAAGGGGATTTTCGTGAAAAAATCCCCTTTATATTGATAAGTTGAGTGTTTCTTAACTCATTAGAAGAACAAGTAACGATTATCTTTCACTTTAGCTTTTTGGTAAAGGTCAGCAATAAAACGGCTGGCCATTTGCTGATGCATGTTTTGCAACGTAGTTTTTTCTTTATCAGCATCGAAAGTTTCGTTGAGTGTTTCCTGTGCGTAAGGTTCTACTACCAATACACCGGCGGTTCCTTGAATAGGCCGGCTCAATTGGTTGGCTGATGCTATTGAAGCATAAGCGCCTACCAAAGGTTCGTTTAAGCGAAGCGCTGAAACATACGCGGGAGCAGAGAAAGTTACATGTACCAGAGAATCGGAAACCGCATCGGGCATTGATTTGTATTGAGCCATTGAGCTTGCGTTAGCCGATTTCATATCAGCCATGATCTGGGCTGCTTTTTTATCTCTAACTACTTCGTTGCGTAACTGTTGTTTCACATCATCGAAATCACGGTAACCTTCTTTGTTAATGCCTTCTAATGCAACAACCATCAGATGATCATTATCGCCGGCTTCGTACAAACCTGATACCTCACCGGGTTTAGCAGAGAAAGCCCAACGTAATGCGTCTTTGGTATTCTTAACTCCACCGATACCATGTTCACTGCTCATCAAATCAGCTCTTGGGGTAAGTCGGTAGCCGGCTTCTTCGGCGTTCTCAACAATCTTATCGAGTGTGCCGTTGGCAGCTACAAACTGGCTGAAGTCATTGTACATTTTGTTATAGGTTTCTTTGCTGAAGTCATTTGGTCTTTTAATGATGGCAACTTTATATTTATCAACCATGTTCTTTCTGTTGGTAACCTGCATGATAACATTCGAAACACCAATTTCAACGTTAGCAAGCTGATTAACACCAAGATCCATTATAGTTGAAATGAATTTCAGATTGTCGTTATCCATTTGAGGGTTGCCTTGGAATGCTTCCGAATTAACCCATACCGTACTTCCGGGCTGACCATAAATGGTAGCGATATCCTCAAATTTAGCACCTCCTTTAATCGCATTGTAAATACTATCCGCGCGTGATCTTGTTTTTATAAGATCTGTGTCGTACACCTGTATCTGACGGAACTCGATAGAGTCGGGAGCGCTTGTTTTAGCAATCTTCTTGAAAGTGTTGAAAGTATTATCGCCCGCATTGAAGTAAGGACCATAAGTTTCGCCCACAGTAGCAGAATCTAAGCGGGCAACCACATCGGCGGGATAAGCTTCTTTGGTAGACAATAGGTCGATATAAGAAACGTTAGAGCCTGTTGAGCGAATAAAGTTCGCGTAATCGCCGCTCATTTCCTCCAATTGGTCGGTATATTCAAGCATTTCGTTTTGCAGCGCTGCTTTATCTGCTTCGCTTGGCATTACATGAACATCAATAAAGCGGATGTTACGGGTTTCGGCAGCTTGCTTATATTGTTCTTTGCGCTTGTTATAGATTTCCTTCACTTCTGATACCTTCACTGTAATTGTTGAATCGGGAATAGAAGAGTAGGGTATAGCGGCAAGTAATACGTCTGATTGTTGCACGCGGTCGTCAAAAGCAGTTCGCGCTTCAACCGGGTTTGATGTGATTGACTGTCTAACCAGTGCCTGGTATTTTTCGGCAAGGCGATTCTGAGCCAGTGTTTTTTCTACGAACATCCAGAACATATACATTGAATGATAATATTCGTAGTATTGAGTCTGGGTACTTGCTCTATCCATCTTAGAGTAATCAACCAGAAATTTCTTAAGCATGTCTTTATCGAACATACCGGTTTGTTGATTAACGAATGGAGTGTTGCGAAGCATTGGATGAACGCCCGCATCGATGATAGCCTGAATTTCGGAAGCAGGTACTGTAAGTCCTATCTTCTCTGCTTCGGCAGCTATCAACCTATTGTTTACATACGAATTCCAAACTTCGTCTTTGATTTGATTGTTTTGTTCATCCGTTAAAGAAGTAATACCGTTGGAGAATTTAATAACTTCCGTGTATTCTTCCAGCAGTGCCTGGTAGTCTTGCGCGGAAATAACTTCACCGTTTACTTCTCCTACATCTTGTGATTGATGGGGCTGGAGGATCTTCCAGGCATCGCCCGCGATAAACGCGAACAAGGCCAAACCAACCGCAATTATCAGTAATGGTCCTTTAGATCGAATTTTCTGTAATGTTGCCATTTTAAAGTTTATTTTATTTTTTATTATTTGTTTCTACTCCAAAGCGTTTTAGCGCACGAAGATACAAAAAATGCTAATATCCACATAGGTATTAACGAAAAAAAATGTCCGGTCGCATTAATTATTGCGATACCGTAAGTTGCACTAATTCTATTTTAGAAGAGGTTGCTTTCACTATCTTAAAATGAAACTTATGGATGGCCACAACTTCCTGTAATTTAGGGAAACTCTGGTACTGATTCAGGATAAGTCCGCCAATTGTCATGTAATCGTCCGACTCGGGTAAATCAAGTCCGAAAGTTTCGTTAGCCTTTTCTATTTCAAGTCGCCCGGATAGCATATACTCATTGTCGGAAAGTTGTTTGCAAATCAGATTGCTGCTGTCGTGTTCATCTTCAATATCCCCAAAAATTTCTTCTACCAGGTCTTCGAGCGTTACAACGCCCGAGGTACCGCCAAATTCATCAACTACGGCGGCAATAGACTTCTTTTGCTGCATGAATATTTTCATCAGTTTATTAGCGGCCATACTCTCCGGTACGATGGGGATTTCGGTTATGTTATTCTTCCAGTTCTCCGGGTTACGGAATATTTCGGACGAATGGAAGTATCCTACAATATTATCAATATTTCCATCGTAAACAATGATTTTGGATAACCCCGATTCGATAAATTTATTGTTGACATCTTCCAGCGATGCGGTTATATCAACTGCTATAATTTCGGTTCGCGGAACAATGCAATCGCGTAGTTTTATACTTGAAAAATCCAGCGCGTTCTGGAATATTTTTACTTCCGTATCAAGCTCTTCTTCGCTCTCGCAATTGTCAATTCCCGATTGAACAAAATAATCAAGATCTACTTTTCCAAAGGCTTTCTCGGAGTTGTTTTTATTGAGCTTCATCCCGAATATCCTTAAGAAAAGATACGAGATGTTCGAAGTAAGCCATGATATAGGGTAAAGAACAATGTAGCAAAGCAATAAAGGTATTGCAAAAACCTTAAGCATCTTGTTGGGATTAATCCGGAAGAGCGTTTTAGGTAGAAACTCGCCGGTAACAAGAATGATTAAAGTGGAAAGTACAGTTTGGATTAAAACCAGAAGAAACTCATTCGAAATGATGCCTGACAACAATCTGCCTTCTATCAGTTGCGCCATAAAGATACCATATATTACCAATGCTATGTTGTTTCCAACCAGCATGGTAGAAATATAGTTATTGGGATGGCGGAAGAAATACGAAAGGATAGAGGTTATGATACCACTTCCTTTTCTGTTTTCCATCTCCAGCCTGAGCTTATCCGCTGAGATAAACGCGATTTCCATTCCGGAGAAGAAGGCCGAAAATACGACTGTAATTATGGCATAAATGATAATGTCCATATTAGTTGATTGAATCTGTCTGTTCGGATGTTTCTTCCTGTCTTAATTCTTCCGGAGGCACAGAAGGTTGATTTTCTTCTACGTAGAATATTCCTGCCATATTACGGATTCTGGGATTTGTCATTTGTTGATTTGAATCAAAACCATAACCGGTAATCGTTCTGTCGGTTTGTTGTATACGAACGAATTTATCCGAGTAAATTTTCTCCGCGGCCTGATCCCAAAACAAAAGTTCGGTATCATATATGTCTCCGTTAATATTCTCAACATGTACATTCCCTCTCAGTTCCCAGATCTTTTTCTTGTCGTAATAATAAGCGGTATCCGCTTTTACTTTTTGTTGAACATTAAATAATGTATCAAATTGTTCAAGGTACGCGCCTTCTTCAAATGCCCAGTAAGATGGAATCTTTCTATCATACACATCCCATCTGTCGGCTAAAATTTTATAGCGAACAACCCCGGAGTCAGAAACATACGTTTCTACACCGAGCGTAGTCATCATGGGTAAAGAATCTCGTTCGGTGATTGCTTCGCCCACTGCTTCTTTTTTCCTTCCGCAGGAAATAAATAAAAGAAGCATAACAACCCCCGATAGTAGGATTGTTATGCTATGTTTTCTATATAATAAGCTGTTACTCTCTTGTGGTAACATATTAATGAATTAACGTATCGTTGTTGCTTCTCCAATCCAGCCACCGATAGTGATACGGTCGCCAACTTTGTAACCCAACATAAACAGATCCGAAGGAGAAGGGGTGTGCTGTGAGTAAGTTCTGATTAATCTATTCGCTTCATCAAGAACTTCCTGTCTGGTATCAACAGACTTTGCTCTGCTCAATTTATCCAGAATAAGGAAGTATGTACATTTATTAAGTGCGGATTCTTCGCTCCAGTTAGGACTTGTTGCGTATAGGCTTGCGATAAGAATGTAGGGTTCGCCATTATTAGGATTGTAGCTAAGCGCTTTTTGAGCATAATTTCTAGCTTGGCTCAATCTTTTTGCCTTGTTAAGCACAACTGCTGCTGTATACGCATAATCAGCTTTCTTTTCATTGTCATCTTCCAGTTCAATTGCCTGATCGAAGTATTTTACTGTTGCGTCATAGTCGCCTTTTTTATACGACATAGCCGCTACTCCGGCTGCGGCTCCGGCAGTTGGTTCTATCTGATATGAGTATAATGATGCCTGTAAATACGCATCGGATTCAGTACATTTCATCATTTTCATGATATCAATAACCTTCTTCAGGTATTCGATATCCGTTTTGTTGGCTTCAACTTTAGGAGCGTAAATATTCTGCAACGATTCGCAATCGGCAGCGCCACTGTTGATGAATAAAGCCACCAGATTATCTTTAATAGTCGAATATGATTTCTTGGTAGATTCTTTATCGGCAGCAGCGATGGCATCGTCAGCCCATTGGCTTGAACTCAGGTAGTCCTGAATGAAAGCTTCATTGTGGCTGGGATCTGCTTTTAATACATCGTGTGATGCCTGTAGGTAGTAGAACAGGATAGAAGCCGGCGTATCTCCTTTTCCTTCTTCCGCAGATTCTTTAAGCCATGCGTAAGCGGTTCTCATGTCCGGCTGTGGTGCAAACTGGATGTAATCCAAAGCTTTCATTCCTTTAGAACGAGCCACCGAACGTATACCTTTGGCTCTTTTCTGTAACTCCGGTGTATATTGCATTAATTGATCGTGAGTTGACATTAACTCATCAAAATATGTTTTATACTCCGGAGATCCTTTTTGAGCTTCGCTTAGAAAGAATTTCAAGATTTCAAATCCATCGGTATATGTATAGTAACGAAGTGTAGGACAATCTTTCATTACTGCTTTCCAGGGTGTATATGCGTCCTTGTAATTTCCGGCTCTTACCGCTTCATGTGAAATACTGCTATTCACATTGCAGCTCTCGGGGGTTTCTTGTGCCATTAAAGTGCCTGCTCCTGCCGAAAAGAGCAATGCTGCCACAAACATTTTAATCTTCATCGTATATTTTTCTTTTAAGTTATATAATATTAGATAAGTTAATTCACTTTTCGTTTAAAGAACCAACGTTCGTTAAATGTTATTCCGATACTGAAACGTAGATAATTTTCATCTAAAAGGTTTGCTCCAACTCCATCAAGTTTCACGTATTGCGCCGTTAGGCTGACTATAGACTTGGACCTGATCATTGGGAGTGATAATCCCGCGGATACTCCATACTCTTTAGTGTTGCCGTATCCCGAAGTGTTATTTAATTTTATTTTATAATAGGGTTTTGAATAGTATGCCCCCAAGCGATATTTAATCGCCGAAAAATAACTACGTCCGGTATAGCTTGGCAGGAACTCCAATCCGAAAGCTAACTTATGTTTATCATTAAAGGCATTAGCATCATCCATGTACTTTTCTTTGCTCCATTTCTCGAGCGAATAATCCAGTGTAAGCGTTAATTGCTTTTTCCCATCGTGAATGTAAGCCACACCACCGCCATAAATTGACGGAACACTAAATTCGGCATCAATGTCTTTTATTGCAGAATCGAAACTGCTGCCATTGTTAGTCATACTGGTTACCTGAGATGCTTCGTTGCTTAAACTTTTTCTGGGGCTATAAATAACCCCTACATTTATCGAATTTCTTTTGCTTAACCGATGTGTATATTGGGCTCCCAGATCGAATTTGAAATCACTTACCGACAAGAAATTTGCTTCGTAATATCCATAATTGTCCGAGGAACTAAATATAAGATCCGTTCTTCTGGTTATATCTCCCCACAGGTAATATGCGTTTGCCCCGATTGAGAGATTTTTAAGAACTTTAAAGCCCAATCCAACAAAAACTTGTTGTAACCCGCCGTCTCCACTGTGAATGGTTTGGTTGGTAGTTACATCAGATCCTGTTGATATGGAGGATAAATTATATCCAACGTGCGAATAGGGTGACAATCCCATTGTTAATCCCAATTTTGGGTGTAACCGCAATTGCATAGCTACATAATCAAAGCTGGAATTTTTCGCGTTCAGTTTTGTTGTGCCATTGCTGAAATTCGCGTTTTGAAGTGTTATGCCGCCCTCAAATAATAGTGTCAAAGAGTCTATTTCCGAATACGACGCCGGGTTCAACAGGTTTATCTGTAATCCATCACGCAGGGCGAAACCCGTTCCTCCCATAGCTTTACTTTTGATAGAATTATGATCAGATAACTGTCCGTAGCCATATCGTGTGTAAGGAGAATTTGTATTGTTTTGAGCAATCGCCAATGTTGATAATATTGTGAACAGAAGTACACATAATATCTGTTTATATCCTACCATTATTATAGTTTAATATTCGATTTAATCCTTTCAACACTAAAAAACTGTCTGCAAAGATGATATTTTTTATGCTCGTATCAAAAGAAAATTCATCTCCTCCAGTTAAAAAAACCAAAAGTTCAGGATATTTATGTTTCAGATACGTAATATAACCTCTGATTTCATATCCTATCCCTTTTACAACACCGGCCCGAATTGCCGTTTCGGTATCACGCCCCATTGGTAAGATTCTTCCCTGAGCGCTAACCAGCGGAAGCCGATCTGTAAACTGATGCAGGGCTTTTAACCTCATTTGTACCCCGGGCGAAATGTTGCCACCGCGGTATTTCCCTTCCGCATCAATAAATTCGTATGTAATAGCCGTTCCGGCATCAATAACTAAAATGTTTTTATCAGGAAATATTGAGTTCGCACCAACAACGGCTGCTATCCGGTCGTATCCCAATGTTTCGGGTGTTTCGTACAGGTTAATTATGGGCAATGGAGTGGTATGATTCAACTCCAACACCGAGAATGGAAGCTTTTCCACCCAGCTTCTGTCTTTTTCATTCAGATTAACTACCGAAGCCAGTATCCCGTGGTTGGCAGAATATTTATCCAGTAATTGTTGAATAAAAGAAAGTGTATGTTCCTGATTGGTAACGGATGCAAGCAATGTTTCGCCATCAAAAACAGCTGCTTTTACCGAAGAATTACCTATATCAATTACCAGATTCACTTGTCTTGATTCTCAATTTCCGGGTGCAAAGATACAAATTTAGTTTATGAATTTTGCGCGTTTTGTGTTTTTAAGTTATTCGGTAAGACTTAAAATTCCTAAAAAGCAGTAATCTCTCACACCAAAGGCTTTCCGCTCTCAAACGCACGTTGCTTTCCGCCCAAATGCAACGTGCTAATTCTCAAATGCAACGTGCTAATTCTCAAATGCTACGTGTGTTTGGGCGAAATGCTACGTGCATTTGGGGGTACGATACGCCATGCGAAAATATGCGATATTCAATTCAATAACAACAGCAGCAGCAACAGCAAACTTTTCTTCTTTTTCTTCTTTTGTTGTTGTTATTATCTTATCTGTTCTTATATGTTCTTTTATGTTGCTATAGGGTAGCTATGGCTAGTGCTAATGGAGACGATTTTTATATTGCTGGCATTAAGCGATTTATCAAATAGTTTACAACAGCAACTCGTAGTTAAAAAGTGTTGAATGCGCAGTGGTTTTGCATACAAAGCGCAATGGTTTCACATTAAATTCATTATTTTTTAGCTGCGGATTGCGCGGATTGCGCGGATTTTATTTAAAATAAGTGTCCGCCCTTGCATAGTGTGTCCGCCCTGCGCCAAGCCACAACCGTTGGCAGCAAGCCGCTGAAACAACACGGTAAAAATATTTTGGAGTGATAATAAAAGGTTGTATTTTTGCTTATTAAAATATTCATTTCAAAATTTAAAAACATGAAACTTTCTGTTTGGATATCTTATGATTTAGGAATAAAGGGAGATTTTAACGGCTTATATCAGTGGTTGGACTCTCACGGTGGAGTTGAGTGCGGAAATAGTACGGCATTCGTAAAATTTGAATACCAGAATAATTTTTTATCAGAAATAAAATCTGATATTGAAAGGTCTGTTGAGATAAAGAATACCGATAGGATTTATATCATCTATAAAGACACCGAAAAAAATAAAACTGTTGGAAAATTTCTACTTGGCAATAGAAAAGCATCACCATGGACAGGTTATGCGCCATCAAGTGAGGCAACAGAAGTTCATTATGAACAACATCATAGTTGATACAGGCTTTTGGTATGCATTCTATGAAGAAAGGGATGACTATCACAATAAAGCCGCTGAATTATTTGAATACTTATCCATGGGGAAAATAATAATTCCATTCCCCAGTCTTTACGAAACTATTAACACACGTTTTGCAAAGAGAGTTGATTACATGGCAAATTTCAAAAGGCTTATTGAGAGTGATAATGTCGTGTTGGTTGATGACTCGCCATATAAAGATATTGCATTAGAATTGACCATGGATTCATCGATTAACAAAAAGAAACCTTATAGCCTTGTAGATATGATAATTAGGTTAATGGTGTCAGACGTCAATATGAATATTATTGCAAAATATCGCAGGTTCAATCGCCCGAATTACACCGCGTTTCTAAATAATCACTATCTTTGTCGGATAAAGCATTAACCAAGGCAATGAACAACTTTGTTTCGCGTATTATCTTGTCTCTCGTGTTTTGTTTTCCGGCACTGTTAATGCTGGGAAGCACTCCATCCCCTGCTACAGACTCTGTAAAGGTTAGTTTGTTGACTTGCGTTGCGGGAGAGCCTATTTTTACGCTATTCGGACATACAGCCATCAGGTTTCAACTTCCGGCACAACAAATGGATATTGTTTACAATTACGGACTTTTCGATTTCAATACCCCCAATTTTATCTGGCGGTTTGTGAGAGGTGAAACCGATTATGCCTTGGGAGCCACCACCTTTGAGAGATTCGGCATAGGATATTATCACGAAAACAGGGCGGTGTGGGAGCAGGAATTAAATCTCACGCTTAGCGAAAAGCAAAAATTACTGAAACTTCTACAAATAAATAATTTACCCGAAAACAGGACATATCGCTATAATTTTCTATACGATAACTGCTCTACACGTGCCCGTGACATCATTGAGAAGTGCGTAAACGGGCCGGTAATCTATCAGGAAGAAAATTACTGGCAATCCTTCAGAGATATTGTTTATCAAAGCACAGAAGGGTACGATTGGTCTCGTTTTGGAATGGACTTTTGTTTGGGAGTGGAAGCCGACAGAAAGATTACATTTCGGGAAGAAACATTTGCTCCATTTTACCTGATGGAAGCCTTTGCTAAGGCTCGTGTGGTGAGTAGTGGCGTTGAAAAACAATTGGTTACAGATACAAAAACAATTGTTACTCCCAAAGGAAACGCGCAAAGCGGTTCTTATTTTATCACCCCCTGGCGGGCCTTTCTGTTTCTGTTTATCGTGAGTACCGCGCTCACAATTTGCGGCTTGAAAAAAAGAAAGTCGTTGTGGTGGCTGGATATCCTGCTTTTCGCGGCAGCAGGCCTCGCGGGATGTGTTGTTATGCTGCTCAACTTCTTTTCGCAGCATCCGGCAGTAAGCCCTAATTACCTGATTTTTGTTTTCCATCCACTGCACTTATTGCTCCTGCCTTTCTTCATCAGAAAAGAAATGAAAGGGAAGCGCAGCATCTATCATCTGCTAAATGCCACGATATTAACATTATTTATATTGCTTTGGCCGATAATACCACAACATTTTAATTTGGCTGTATTACCTTTGGCGCTAAGTTTGCTGTTTAGATCGGGCAGCAATTTGTTGCTTACGTACAAGCCCCAAAAGAAATGAAAGGTCTGATAACATCCATACTAACCCTCCTTACACTGACAGGAATACATGCTCAGTCGTCATCCGGCACGCCAAAATTGGTGGTGGGGTTAACGATTGATCAGTTACGTACAGACTATATCGAGGCTTTTTCATCGTTGTACGGAGAGAAAGGCTTTAAGCGATTGTGGAAAGAAGGAAAAATATATCTCAATGCAGATTATACCTTCACGGGCATAGATTGCGCGTCTGCCATAGCGGCCATATTTACCGGAACTACCCCTTCCATAAACGGGGTCGTTTCAGCTAAATGGCTCGATCCTACTACATTAAAATTAGTATCGGCTGTAGAAGATCCCTCATTTATAGGCTATTATACCAGCGAAAACAGTTCGCCTGCAAAGATGTTGACTTCAACAATAGGAGATGAATTAAAGCTGGCCACACAAGGACGGGCATTGGTTTATGCCATCGCCCCTTTTCGCGAAGCAGCGGTTTTCGGTGCCGGACACAATGGCAATGGCGCTTTCTGGGTAAACGAAATGACAGGGAAATGGGGCGGAACCACCTATTATGGAGATTTCCCGACATGGGTAAGCGAGTATAACGATACAAAATCGATCGAAAGCCGCGCTGCAACGCTCACGTGGACACCCGCTTTCCCGGCGAAAAGTTATATAAATATTCCCGCAGAACAAGCCGAAAAAAGTTTCAGCTATAAGTTTGATGATACCACCAGAAGGCAGTTTAAACGACTTATTGCCAGTCCTGTAATAAACGATGAAGTAAATCTTTTGGTAGAAAATTTCCTGGATCGCAGTACGATTGGAAAAGATGATATTACCGACTTATTGTCGGTTACCTATAATGCCGGAGTTAATCAGGACGCTCCTCCTACCATGCTCGAAATTCAAGATACTTATGTGCGCTTGGATAGAAGCATTGCCCGCTTAATCGATTCGGTTGACAAAAAACTGGGATTGGAAAATGTACTTTTCTTTGTCACATCTGCCGGATATTCGGGGGTTGAGCCCGATGACTATAAGGAATATAGAATACCGGGTGGAGAGTTTCATATTAATCGTTGTACCGCCTTGTTGAACATGTATTTAATGGCAACCTATGGCGAGGGGCAATACGTTGAGGCATACTCGGGCACACAAATTTATCTCAACCATAAACTAATAGAACAGAAACAATTAGACCCTGTAGATATTCAAAAGAAAGCTTCCGATTTTCTTATTCAGTTTACAGGGGTAAATGATGTTTTTTCTTCCTACAGACTATTGTTGGGGGCATGGGCTCCCGAAATGTGTAAACACAGAAATGCTTACCATCGCAAACGTTCGGGAGATCTCATTATTGACGTTCTTCCCGGGTGGACTGTAATCGATGAAAAAAGCAGTGATTATAAGATAGTACGTAATACATATATTCCTAAACCACTTGTGTTTATGGGGCACTCTGTTAAACCGGAAATTATTAATACTCCGGTAACAATGGATCACATAGCTCCTACAGTGGCCTACTTCATGCGCATAAGGGCTCCAAATGCCTGCGTAACTGCCCCTCTATTTTAATGGAGTATTGAAAATTCATAGTATAAAATTTATAATCAAAAAGCATATATGGGATTTAATGAAATAATCGGCAGGCTTTTCGGAAACAAAGCTGCGCGGGATATGAAAGAAATTCAACCCTGGGTTAACAAGATTAAAAGCGTGTATCCGGAGATTGAGAAATTAGATAACGATGCCCTGCGTGGCAAGACAGAAGAAATTAAAAAATATGTTAGAGATGCTGCCCAAACAGAGCAAACTAAAGTAGATGAGCTAAAGGCGTCAATAGAACAACTCGAACTGGAAGATCGTGAAGAAGTTTTTACGCAAATAGATAAGATTGAAAAAGAAATACTCGAAATATACGAGAAAGCGTTAGACGAGGTTTTGCCTACTGCCTTCTCTATAATTAAAGAAACCGCGCGCAGGTTAACCGAAAACGAAGAAGTAGTGGTAACTGCCAACGACTTCGACCGTACCCTGGCGGCTACCAAAGATTTTGTTCGCATTGAAGATGATAAAGCCATCTACCAAAATCACTGGGTAGCAGGTGGCACCGAAATCACCTGGAATATGGTGCATTACGATGTTCAGTTGTTTGGCGGGGTAGTGCTTCATAAAGGAAAGATTGCCGAAATGGCTACAGGAGAGGGTAAAACATTGGTTGCCACATTGCCTGTATTTCTTAACGCGCTTACAGGAAACGGTGTTCACGTGGTTACTGTTAATGATTATCTTGCCAAACGCGACTCGGAATGGATGGGGCCGTTGTACATGTTTCATGGCTTGAGTGTGGATTGTATCGATAAACATCAACCCAACTCGGATGCGCGCCGACAGGCATATATGGCTGATATTACCTTTGGTACGAACAATGAATTCGGTTTCGACTATCTGCGTGATAACATGGCCATCAGTCCGCAAGACCTCGTTCAGCGTAAACATAATTATGCCATTGTTGATGAGGTTGACTCGGTGTTGATCGATGATGCCAGAACTCCGCTTATTATCTCCGGACCGGTGCCAAAAGGCGATGATCAGTTATTCGAAGAACTCCGCCCTTTGGTAGAACGTCTTTTCGAAGCGCAAAGAGGACTGGCAACCAAGTACCTCACAGAGGCTAAGAAGCTGATCGCATCTGATGATAAAAAACAACAGGAAGATGGTTTCCTGGCTTTGTATCGTAGCCACAAATCGCTTCCTAAAAATAAAGCGCTTATTAAATATCTTAGTGAGCCGGGCGTTAAGGCGGGTATGCTGAAAACGGAAGCTATTTATATGGAGCAGAATAACCGCAGGATGCCCGAAGTTACCGAACCATTGTACTTTGTGATTGATGAAAAGATTAACAGTGTTGACCTTACCGATAAGGGGATCGATCTTATTACCGGTAACTCCGAAGATCAGACACTGTTTGTGCTACCCGATATCGCGGCCGAACTTTCAGCGCTGGAAGGCGAAGGAGCTTTAACAGAAGAACAGAAACTGGAAAAGAAAGACGCGATGATGACCAACTATGCCATTAAGTCGGAACGTGTTCATACCATTAACCAGTTACTTAAAGCGTATGCCATGTTCGAGAAAGACGACGAATATGTTGTTATCGACGGACAGGTGAAAATCGTTGACGAGCAAACCGGCCGTATCATGGAAGGACGTCGTTATTCGGATGGATTGCATCAGGCTATCGAAGCCAAAGAACGTGTAAAAGTGGAGGCTGCTACACAAACTTTTGCTACAATTACTTTGCAGAATTATTTCCGTATGTACCACAAACTTTCGGGTATGACGGGTACTGCCGAAACAGAAGCGGGAGAGTTCTGGGATATCTATAAGCTGGATGTTGTAGTAATTCCAACCAATCGCCCTATTTCACGTAAGGATATGAACGATCGTGTTTATAAAACCAAACGCGAGAAGTACAAAGCTGTTATCGAGGAAATTGAGCAGCTGGTGCAGGCAGGACGACCGGTGCTGGTGGGTACCACATCTGTAGAAATCTCGGAAATGTTAAGCAAAATGCTTACCATGCGCAAGATCGAACATAATGTATTGAACGCCAAATTACACCAGAAAGAGGCCGACATTGTGGCGCAAGCCGGTAGAAAAAGCGTTGTAACGATTGCAACCAATATGGCGGGTCGTGGTACCGATATTAAACTGTCGCAGGAGGTAAAAGACGCGGGCGGTTTGGCTATCATTGGTACAGAACGGCATGAATCTCGCCGTGTAGACCGTCAGTTACGTGGTCGTGCGGGACGTCAGGGAGACCCGGGATCATCCGTATTCTTCGTTTCACTGGAAGATAATTTGATGCGTCTCTTCGCATCCGACCGTATTGCCGGTGTAATGGATCGTCTGGGATTTAAGGAAGGCGAAATGATCGAAGCCAAAATGATTTCTAACTCTATAGAGCGCGCGCAAAGAAAGGTGGAAGAAAACAACTTCGGTATTCGTAAGCGCCTGCTCGAATATGATGATGTTATGAATAAGCAGCGTACGGTTGTTTACACCAAACGCCGCCATGCGCTTATTGGCGAACGTATCGGTATGGATATTGCCAATATGATTTGGGACAGATGTGCCAATGCGATCGAAAATAACGATTACGAAGGTGCTAAAATGGACCTGTTGCAGGTAATGGCTATGGAAGCTCCGTTTAATGAAGAGGAATTTCGCAGCGTGAAGAAAGAAGAATTGGTGGATAAAACGTTTGATGTTGCTATGGAAAACTTCAAACGCAAAACCGATCGACTGGCGCAGGTTGCAGACCCGGTAATTAAACAGGTGTACGAGAGTAGAGGGCACATGTACGAAAACATCCTGATTCCTATTACGGACGGTAAACGCGTGTACAACATCTCTTGTAACCTGAAGACGGCTTACGAAAACGAAAGTAAGGAAGTCGTAAAGGCATTCGAGAAGTCAATCCTGCTTCATGTAATTGATGAGTGCTGGAAAGAAAACCTCCGCGAACTGGATGACTTAAGACATTCTGTACAGAACGCCAGCTACGAACAGAAAGATCCGTTGTTAATATACAAACTGGAATCCGTAACGTTGTTCGATACGATGGTTGATAAATTAAACAACCAAACCATATCTATCCTGATGCGTGGCCAGATTCCGGTACAAGATCCGGGACAGGTTCGTAAGGCAGAACCGGAAAAACGGCAGGATATGAGCAAGTATCGCGAAACCAAACACGATCTTACCGATCCTAATCAGCAGGCAGCTGCTCAACGTGATACACGTGAGGTTCGTCAGGAACCGGTTAGAGTTGATAAGTCGGTTGGTAGAAACGATCCATGTCCTTGCGGCAGTGGAAAGAAATACAAAAACTGTCACGGAAGAGTTTAAACCCGTATGGCAAGGAGGGCAAAAGTCCTCCTCTGCCCTTTGGGCACTTCCTCCAAATAATTTCATAATTTTCTACCTTTTGTAATCTAAAAAGTGTAATTTTGCTTCTAATGAAGTCCCCTAACTTTATTCGAAACCAATGAAGAAGATTTATTATATCTCTGTAATTAGTTGCATTATTGCACTCACATCATGCCAGTCGTTAGAAACACTTACTATTGACCAGCTGGTGCCCGGCGATTTAAGTTTTCCATCCTCTATCAGAAGAGTAGGAGTAGTGAATAATGTTAGTGGGGATTTTCCTAATGTCTTTTTACTTTCCGGCGATACAACAAAGCTGCCTTATGAAATAGCCCGTAAGGTAACCTACCATGAAGGCAATTCTGCGATTGCTACCGAATCTCTTGCAGAAGCCATTGCCGAAGCCCAATATTTTGAAGAAGTAATCATTAGCGATTCTCTTTTGCGTGTTCATGATATAAATCCGCGAGAAACAACACTAAGTAATGAAGAAGTTACCGAACTGACGGAAAGTTTAGGTGTGGATATGATCATAGCCCTCGAAGCCGTTAATCTTAGAGCCATCAGGAGTGTAAGCTTTTTCCTTGAAGGAGGTTACCTGGGCATTGTTGATCTTAAAGTAAATCCACAGGTAAACATTTATGTTCCCGGTCGGCGGTCACCATTAGCCGGAATTAACGTAACCGACAGTATCTTCTGGGAAGGCGTATTCTCCACCCAGGTAAGAGCGCAGACCCAGGTTATTTCGGAAACAAAGATGATTGATGAGGCTTCTAACTTTGCCGGAACGCTTCCGGTAAAACATATCGTTCCTGTATGGAAAACAGTAGATCGTGTGTACTATTCTTCCAATAAATCGGACATGCGCGATGCCTCTGTTATGGCCAGAAAAGGCGAATGGGAGAAAGCATATCATCTCTGGAAAAAAGTGTATGACTCTAATAAAAAGAAAGACCAGATGAAGGCTGCTATTAATATTGCTTTGTATTATGAGATAAAGGATAACCTGGATGAGGCAATAGCATGGGTCGAAAAATCAAAAGAACTAGCTAAAGACATAGAAAAAATTGATGCTCAGAAGGAACAGCTGATGAAGTTATACGATCCGGATGGAACCTCTACTTATCATATTGCTTCTTCTTATCTTAATGTTCTGATGGCCAGAAAGGAACAAAGTGCCAAGCTGAATATGCAGATGCGGCGCTTTTCCGAAGAACCCCAAGAATAAAACATACCTAGACGTAGGTATTATAGAACGTTTATTCCATAATAATTAGGTATTGTGCGCGGTACGCACGAGCTATATCTTTGCAAAAAAAAGCTACTATTAACTTATTTTTGTTGCAATGAAAGATAAAGCTATCCTATCTCTTGTACTGTTATCTGCCTTTTTGCTCCTTTCGAACACGCTAAACGCGCAAATCAAAGATAATCCTCGTTTAACGCTCGGCGGCTATGGCGAAGTAGTCTATACCCGCAATTTCTTCAGCGATAATATTAACAGGTACACCCATGCTTCGGATTATAAAAACGGAAAAAGTCATGGAAGAATGGATATGCCACATGTTACTTTTATGGTGGGTTATGAGTTTGGAAACGGGTGGAGAATGAATGCCGAAATAGAGTTCGAACATGGCGGAACCGAATCTGCCATTGAGCTGGAAGCCGATGAATCCGGAGAATACGAAAGCGAAATAGAGCGCGGAGGTGAAGTAGCTTTAGAGCAGTTCTGGATAGAAAAAACAATCTCGCCGGCATTTAATATTCGTTTGGGGCATATTGTAGTGCCCGTGGGATATACCAATGCCAATCACCTCCCTACGCAATTCTTCACCGTTTATCGTCCCGAAGGAGAAAATACCATTATGCCCTGTACCTGGCACGAAACAGGTATCAGTGTTTGGGGAAATATTGGTAAATGGAGGTACGAAGCACAATTAATCTCCGGGCTCGATTCCGAGTTCTTTGATCGCACGGGCTGGATACACGGTGGCTCAGCATCGCCCTACGAATTTAAAGTAGCCAATAAAATGGCAGGAGTGCTTCGAATTGATAATTACTCTATTCGTGGACTGCGCATGGGTATCAGTGGATATTATGGACAAAGTTTTAATAATGGCATAATAAATACAGATGCCGAGAAGTATAAAAATACGAAAGGAGCAGTTTCTATAGCAACGTTTGACTTTGAATACAAAGGTCATAATCTCATTGCCCGCGGATACTTTGATTATGGGCATTTAGGAGATGCTAAAAAAATTACCGCTTATAATAAAAGTCAATCTAAAAATTCACCCTATCCTCGTACAGATGTAGCCTCTGATGCTATTGCTATTGGCTTTGAGGCAGGCTACGATATCTTCTCACAAATGAGCAAGATGGCGCGGAAAGATCAGAAACTATATGTTTTTGGCAGATATGAATATTATGATGCCATGTATAAAACACACAAAGATATATCTAAAACAGAATGGTGCGGAAGGCAGCGTATTGTAGGTGGGCTCAATTACTATCCGTTGAAACAGGTGGTGATTAAAGCCGAATATGCTGCCGGGTTATTAAGAAGTCAATATAATAACGAGAATAGTATTTCAATAGGGGTGGCCTATGCGGGCCTCTTTACCAAGTAATTACGAATTAATTCGAACATAATTTCTAAACTATAAACTACATTATGAAAAGATTTTTCTTATATGCAAAGTACGCGGTTATAGCATCTGTTATAACCTTGGGATTTAACGCTTGTAGCGATGACGACGATGATGTTGATGATGATACTCAAAAAGAAGAAACGCTAACAGCAGTAGTGAAACAATATGTTGACAATGCGGTTATCGTTACCTATAAATCTTTAGCAGACGAAACGATTACCCTTTACAACGCCTTAGTAAAGCTAAAAGCAGATAAAACCAATGCAAACGTTAACGCGGTTTCGGCGAGCTGGATTAAAACCCGTGATTATTGGGAATTAAGTGAAGCCTGGCTTTATGGCCCGGCAAGCGATTTTGGTATAGACGATCACATCGACACGTGGCCAAGCGATATTGACGCTATAAGTACATTGCTGAAAAACAGTTCGGATATACAAAGAATGAGTCAAGCGGATGGTGATGTGTGGATATCCGGTAAAGAACCGGGATTACTTGGGTTTCATGGAATTGAATATGTTATTTATGAAGAGGGAAAACCAAAGGATGTAACTAAAATTACAGACAATGAATTGATATATGCAGTGGCAGTAGCAGGCGATCTTCGTAACAAATGCTTTCAATTAGAAGCTGCATGGGTCGGGCTTGATAATGTGACTGCTGAAAAGAGAACAAAACTAGAAGCAATAAAAGCCGATCTTAAAATTGAAAATACCAATTATTATTATGGAGAGGCCATGAAGACTCCCGGCTTAACCGGTACATGGAAATCGGCAACAGATGCTTGTGAAACCATTATTGAAGGTTGTAAAGATATTGCCGATGAAGTAGGCGCTCTGAAAATAGGAAATCCTTATACGGGAGAAGATGTAAATTACATTGAATCTCCTTACAGTTATAACTCGAAAGTAGATTTTATTGGTAATATTGAAAGCATCCGAAACGCTTATATGGGCGGTGTGGCAGGCAAACGTGGGGCATCAATAAGCGCTTATATAAAAATAATAAATCCGGGCTTGGATAAAGAAGTGCAAGATGCCATCAATAACGCTGTGGAAAAAATAGATGCGATACCCTTTCCGTTTGCCAAGAACTTTACTTCAAATCAGGCTAAAGAGGCCATGGAGGCTTGCCTAGACTTAGATGATATTCTCACAAAGGTTCAAACCGCATTAAGACAATAGAATAAAAACGTAATAAATTATGAGCTTGGTAAGAAATAATTTAACTTACATCGCTATAATACTAGCGCTTGTTTTCGTAACAAGTTGTAGCGATAAAGAGGATAAAGGCGATAATAATACCGGAGAACTATCAGCAGATTATTATACCGGCGGTTTGTTAGGTACAACTTTCAATGCCACCCCTTATGCTTACGAGCAGCCCACACCGGTGGTAGAAGAATCTGCCGGTATGCTAATGCAGTTCAAAACAGGAGAAGGTTTTTTCGAAAATTCGTACTTAACCACCTCCACCGGTCTACGGCACGGCTTAGGTCCTGCGTATGTGCGCAGTTCCTGCCTCTCTTGCCACCCCGGATACGGACACGGCAAGCGCATGGAGCAATACCGGGCCAACGATGCCGGAAACGGATATCTACTGGTGGTTACAGATGCTAATGATAATTACGTATCTTCACTTACAGGCATGCCACAAACAAAGGCGGTACACCCCTTCTTGCCGCCTATCGAAGAATCGGGCATAAACATTGAATGGAAAAATCATACAGATGAATACGGCAATAAGTTTCCAGACGGAGAAGCGTACAGCTTGATTTATCCCGAAGTAACCATTGCCCGCTCTGCATTTAACGTGCCGATGCCTGATTATTACAAGGTGCGGTTGGAAGCTACCATCGGCATTTATGGAACAGGCCTGATTGATGCCATTCCTGATGAAGCTATTCTCGAAGAATATAAAAAGCAGAAAGCGGCAGGAGCTACACTGAACGATGCCAAATATCTACCGGAAAACTTTATTAAAGAAGTAGACGGCACTTCTCATCCGGGAAGATATACCTATGGCCTTACACGAGGAACCCTCCAAAATGGCCCGGGAGCCAACGCAATCTGGAACATTACCAATGTTACCCGTTCCGATCGCCGGTATCATTATATAACAGAAGCATACGCGGTTGCTATGTCGCAAAACACTACCATACAGCAAGAATTGGGCAAAACAGAAAAAGAAATATACGATTACCTGATGTCGAAAGAACTTACCCCCGAAATGACCGATAAAGAGTATATTGAACTCATGGTATGGCACCGTGGGTTGGCTGTTCCGGCGGCGCGTAATCTGGATGACCCTGTAGTTCAGAAAGGGAAAAAGAAATTCCTCGAAATAGGCTGTGCTTCCTGCCACCGACCATCATGGACTACCGGAGCAGACGATTACTCGGGCGACCCAATGGTGAAAGGTAAGTTACCCAGGTATCCTAACCAAACGATATGGCCTTATTCCGATTTCTTGCAGCATCGCCTTGAAATGGTAAATGATATTCGTACTGGCTGGTGTCGTACCACTCCGTTATGGGCTCGTGGCCTTTCACAAAAATGTACAGGAGCAAGCGAACATCTGCACGATATGCGAGCCCGTAATTATACCGAGGCTATTATGTGGCACGGTGGTGATGCCAAATTTGCAAAAGAAAAATATCGAAACTTACCAAAAGAAGAAAGGGACGCCATTATTAAATTCTTGGAATCTATTTAAGAATGGAGAATAAACATTTGAAACACATAGCATTTGGACTATTGGTATTTATACTGGTAGTCCTTGCTTTTGCTACTGTGCTTGAAAAACTTTACGATACCGAATCCGCATTAAAATATGTATATCATTCATGGTGGTTTGTAGCATTGTGGGCTGTATTTGGTAGCTCATCCTTTATCTATATAATCAGGGAAAAACGATACAATCAAAAAGCAGTATTCATGCTTCACTGTGCCTTCTTTGTAATATTAATCGGGGCATTTGTAAGCTACCTCTCTTCCGAAAGGGGATATATTCACCTTAGGCAAGGGAAGCCACAAAATTCGTTTATATTAGAAGATGAGGTAACGAAAAGACCGCTTCCTTTTGAAATAAAACTATCACTGTTTGAAATAGCATACCATGCGGGAAGTGAAGATCCCGCCGACTTTATGAGCTTTCTGGTGATAGACGGGCAAATGTGCAGAGTATCTCTTAATAATATACACGTGTATAAAAATTATAGACTTTACCAGATAGATTACGATCGTGACGAAATGGGTAGTATATTGCTGGTAACTCACGATCCTTATGGTATTGCGATAACCTATGCGGGTTATTTATTGCTTGCTATCTCAATGCTATGGTTATTGTACTTGCGCATCGGTTGGAAGGGCCTTTTACTGGTATTGATCCCAACAGTGGTGGCTTGGTATTATATTTCACAAATTAATCCAATGACACCGATATTGCGTACTCCGATGCTGGCTTTGCATGTATCGGTAATTGTTATATCGTATGGCATTTTACTTTACATTGCAATAACAAGTAGTATTGGTATCGTATCTAAAAACAAACGGCAATCAATCTATAAATGGAACAGCATATTATTGTATCCCGCTTTATTCTTGCTTATAGCCGGTATATTTATTGGAGCAGTATGGGCCAATATCTCATGGGGGCGTTATTGGGGTTGGGATGCTAAAGAAACGTGGGCTTTAATAACAATGCTGGTATATGCTTTTCCTATGCACAAACGCAGTTTCAGGATGTTCACCGTTCCATTGAAATTTCATCGGTATTGCCTCATTGCTTTCCTTACCGTATTAATGACCTTCTTAGGGGTCAGTTTCTTGTTGGGGGGTATACATAGTTATATTTGAGGGAAGATTCAAACCCTCAACAAATCACTCATAATCCCATCCGATACAAATATGCCCTTTAGGGTAAGACGCAAATAACCATTTTTCACTTCCAACGATCCGGTATCAATATGCTTTTGTGCCATTGATAAGCAATTTCCGTAAAACTCGCTACCGAAAGTGCTCTTTAAATAATCCAGTGATAACCCTTTGCTTGTTCGTAAAGAAGTAATAATTAAATCATTATAACGAGTGTCTTTATTCAGTGTTTCTATGTCATAAACCTTCCCATTTTTTTCTATCTCATCCATATAAAGCGATAGAATAGATACATTCCACATTCTTTCATTGCCGTTATAGGAGTGGGCAGAAGGGCCGCATCCCATATAAATACTTCCATTCCAGTAAGACGAATTATGGAGGGATTGTTTGCCGGGTAAACAAAAGTTGGAAATCTCGTAATGCTCGTATCCGGCAGAAGTAAGCGTATCAATTAATGTGGAAAAGAATAAATAACTATCGTCTTCATTCGTTTCTGTTACAGAGCGATTTTCTAGCATGGCATATAATGGAGTACCTTCTTCATATATAAGGTGATAAGCTGAAATATGTTCAACGTTTAATCGCAATGCCGTTCTCAGGTCTTTTCGCCAACCTTCAATGCTCTCTCCCGGAAGTCCGTAAATCAAATCGATGCTGATGTTATCAAAACCGGCCAATCTACAGTTTGTAACCGCATCAATAGCTTGCTGTGCGGTATGTCGGCGCTTGAGCAACTTCAATGTCTGATCATCAAAAGTTTGAATACCAATGCTGATCCTGTTAAAAGGCAAAGAAGAAATTTCCTTTAAATAATCACTGTTTAAATCATCCGGATTAGCCTCAAGCGTTATCTCCCGACAAGATGCTGTACCATATACATTATGTATAGTCTCAAAAATTTGTTCGAAATGCCGTTTCTGCATCTGCGAAGGAGTACCGCCGCCAAAATAAATGGTATGAACAGGTTCATTCCGTATGTAATCCTTCCTTTTGGTCAATTCTTTACAAATACATTGAACGTATCTATCCATAAGTTCGGATTGAGTGGTAGAGTAGAAGTCGCAATATATGCAACGCGTTTTACAAAAGGGTACGTGTATATAAATTCCTGCCATAATTACTTTTCAATAAAACTTTGCTTGTAGCGGTAAATGTTTGCCTTCGGGGATACTGATTAATCCTATAATTCTTATCATCGGAAACGATCCATCTTAACTAAAACGACATTGTATATAATATACAAAAGTATAAAAACCGTAGGAATATGCGATAAAAGTAAAGTAAAAATGCACGTTGCATTTCTCCCAAATGCAACGTGCTGTTTACCCAAATGCAACGTGCATTTTCGAATTAGCAACGCGCATTTGAGAGAAAT
Source organism: Bacteroides sp. (assembly GCA_036724805.1). GTDB lineage: Bacteria > Bacteroidota > Bacteroidia > Bacteroidales > Bacteroidaceae > Bacteroides. The sequence goes on along the minus strand of DAIMFE010000002.1, from coordinate 7,611 downwards.
GCAACGTGCATTTGTAAAGACACCGACTTTCAGTCTTGCAGATGATTTTTTTTATGCTGCAAAACATTGTTTAGTAACACCCATGGTTTAATTGCTTTTGTTTTAATAAATTTATAATTTGCGCCTCGCTTTAATTAAGGGGTATGAAACGCATACTGATTTTCTTATTAAAATCTTAATTTGTTATGAAAGTATATCAAACAAACGAAATTAAGAACATTGCCTTATTGGGAAGTTCTGGCTCTGGGAAAACCACTCTCGTGGAAGCAATGCTTTTCGAGAGTGGAGTTATAAAACGCCGCGGAACAATTGCCGCTAAGAATACTGTGAGTGATTATTTTCCTGTTGAGCAGGAGTACGGATATTCCGTTTTTTCTACAGTACTACATGTAGAATGGAATAATAAGAAGTTAAATATTATTGATTGTCCGGGCTCGGACGACTTTATTGGTGGAGCTGTTACCGCCCTCAACGTAACCGATACAGCGGTTATTCTTATCAATGGTCAATACGGAATAGAAGTGGGTACTCAAAACCATTTCAGGTATACCGAAAGATTCAATAAACCGGTTATTTTCCTTGTTAACCAACTGGATTCAGACAAATGTGATTACGATAATATATTAGAGCAACTAAAAGAGGCTTATGGCTCTAAGGTTGTCCCCGTTCAATACCCAATAAATCCCGGACCGGATTTTAATGCGGTAATTGATGTTTTATTGATGAAGAAATACTCATGGAAAGCCGAAGGGGGCGCTCCAATCATTGAAGATGTTCCTGCGGAAGAAATGGATAAAGCAACAGAAATGCATAAGGCTTTGGTAGAGGCTGCCGCAGAAAATGATGAAGCTTTAATGGAAAAATTTTTCGAACAGGATTCTTTATCCGAAGACGAAATGCGCGAAGGTATCCGTAAAGGCCTTATTTCTCGTGGTATGTTCCCGGTATTCTGTGTATGTGCGGGAAAAGACATGGGGGTTCGCCGTTTAATGGAATTTCTTGGAAATGTAGTTCCCTTTGTAAACGATATGCCAAAGGTAGTTAATACCGATGGTCAGGATGTAGCTCCCGATTCAAAGGGGCCAACCTCCCTTTATTTCTTCAAAACAAGTGTTGAACCACACATCGGCGAAGTTTCCTACTTTAAAGTGATGAGCGGAAAAGTAAAGGAAGGCGATGATTTGGTAAACATAGACAGAGGCTCAAAAGAGCGTATTGCGCAGATATATGTAGTTGCCGGTTCCAATCGTACAAAGATTGAAGAACTGGTTGCCGGTGATATTGGCGCGGCTGTTAAACTAAAAGACGTTAAAACAGGAAATACGCTTGATAGTAAAGACTGTAATTACAGGTTCGATTTTATCAAGTACCCTAACTCGAAATACTCGCGTGCGATTAAGCCGCAAAACGAAGCCGATGTTGAAAAAATGATGGTTGTTCTTAACCGCATGCACGAGGAAGATCCTACCTGGATTATTGAACAGTCGAAAGAACTGAAACAAACAATCGTTCATGGTCAGGGAGAGTTCCACCTTCGTACTTTAAAATGGCGTTTAGAAACAAACGAAAAACTTACGGTGACTTTCGAAGAACCGAAGATTCCGTATCGCGAAACAATAACAAAAGCAGCAAGAGCTGATTATCGCCACAAGAAACAATCGGGAGGCGCGGGTCAGTTTGGTGAAGTTCATCTTATTGTTGAGCCTTATAAAGAAGGAATGCCTGTTCCTGATGTTTATAAATTTAACGGGCAAGAATTTAAAATTAACGTTAAAGGACAAGAAGAGATTCCATTGGAATGGGGCGGTAAGTTAATCTTCATCAATAGTATCGTTGGCGGATCAATCGATACACGCTTTTTGCCGGCTATTCTTAAAGGCGTAATGGCCCGTATGGAGCAAGGACCACTCACCGGATCCTATGCGCGTGATGTTCGGGTAATTGTTTACGATGGTAAGATGCACCCGGTAGATTCTAATGAAATTTCGTTTATGCTTGCCGGACGCAATGCTTTTAGTGAAGCGTTTAAACATGCCGGACCAAAGATTCTTGAACCTATTTATGATGTAGACGTTTTTGTTCCGTCGGACAGAATGGGTGATGTAATGGGAGATCTTCAAGGCCGAAGAGCAATGATTATGGGTATGAGCAGTGAAAAAGGTTTCGAAAAACTTTCGGCAAAGGTACCTTTGAAAGAAATGGCATCTTATTCTACTTCTTTGAGTTCATTAACCGGTGGTCGCGCGTCTTTCGCAATGAAATTCTCCAGTTATGAGTTAGTTCCATCCGATGTTCAGGATAAGCTAATAAAAGAATTCGAAGCAAAACAAGCAGAAGAATAATTTGATAATCCAATACTTACAACTTACTCTTCGCAATCGTTTTCGTAAGAAAAGGCAGTGTTAAGTAAATAACTGCCCTCCTACTATGAACAAGCCGGTTAACTTTGTTGTTGTATTAATTAAATTAAACTCAACATGAAAAGCGTTAAAAGATTATCCGGCTTGTTCCTTTCCTTGCTAATATGTGGAGCTGCTTTTGCCCAGGAAATAGCATCACCCAACGGTTTATTGAAGCTAAAATTCTCCTTGTCGCCCGCAGGAGAACCTACTTACGAATTAACTTATAAGGGCAAAATAGTTATAAAACCATCAAAACTCGGTTTGGAGTTAAAGGAAGACAACAGCGAGAAGATGGTAACCAACTGGAATACCGAACCAACTGCGGTGAAAAGCTCCAACCTTATGTCCGGATTTGAACTGACAAATGCCCGCACCGGATCTGCTGATGAGACATGGCAACCCGTGTGGGGAGAAGAAAAAGAAATCCGTAACCATTACAATGAAATGGTGGTTGATTTGCAACAAAAATCACTTCAAAGGCATATCGAAATTCATTTCAGGTTGTTTAATGACGGATTAGGTTTCCGTTATGAGTTCCCTTCACAGGAAAATCTTATATACTTTATTATTAAAGAGGAGAAAACACAGTTTGCTATGGCCGGAAACCATACCGCATTCTGGCTACCCGGCGATTATGATACACAGGAATATGATTTCACCCAATCAAAACTAACAGAGATACGCGGACTTATGAATGGAGCCATCACTCCAAACTCGTCTCAACATCCTTTCTCGCCTACAGGCGTACAAACATCTCTTATGATGAAAACCGATGACGGACTTTACATTAATCTGCACGAAGCCGCGTTGGTAGATTATTCGTGTATGCACCTTAACCTGAATGATGAAAAGTTGGTGTTCACCTCATGGCTTACTCCGGATGCTAAAGGCAATAAAGGATATATGCAAACACCCTGTCAATCGCCCTGGCGTACAATTATCGTAAGTGATGACGCCCGCGATATTCTCGCATCCCGCATCACTCTTAATCTTAATGAACCATGCAAATTGGAAGATACTTCCTGGATTAAACCCGTTAAATACATCGGTGTATGGTGGGAAATGATAACAGGGTATGGTTCGTGGGCGTATACGGATGACTTTCTGTCTATAAAATTGGGGCAAACCGATTACAGTATGGCAGCGCCCAACGGAAAGCATTCTGCCAATAACGAAAAAGTGAGAAGATACATTGATTTTGCCGCACAGCATGGTTTCGATCAGGTATTGGTGGAAGGCTGGAATCAAGGCTGGGAAGATTGGTTTGGCAAATCAAAAGATTTTGTGTTCGATTTTGTTAGTCCATATCCCGATTTCGATATTAAAGCATTGAACGATTACGCAGCCGGCAAAAAGGTTAAATTGATGATGCACCATGAAACATCTTCATCTGTTCGTAACTACGAGCGACACCTGAGTATGGCATATCAGCTAATGAATAAATACGGTTATAATTCTGTTAAGAGCGGATATGTGGGAAATATCATTCCCCGTGGAGAGCATCACTATGGCCAATGGATGAATAATCATTATTTGTATGCAGTACAAAAAGCGGCCAATCATAAGATAATGGTAAATGCGCATGAAGCAACCCGGCCAACAGGCTTATGCCGCACTTACCCCAACCTGATTGGCAATGAATCTGCTCGTGGAACCGAATACGAAGCCTTTGGCGGAAGCAAACCTTTTCATACCACATTGCTGCCATTTAATCGCTTGCTGGGCGGACCAATGGATTATACTCCCGGTATTTTCGATACTAAATTATCCTTTCTTGGTGATGGAGATCACAGCTTTGTGCATACCACCCTGGCCAAACAACTGGCATTATATGTAACCATGTATAGCCCGTTGCAAATGGCAGCCGATCTTCCGGAGAATTACGAAAAATACATGGATGCTTTTCAATTTATAAAAGATGTGGCCCTCGATTGGGATGAATCAAGGTATCTTGAAGCCGAACCGGGTGATTATATCACCATTGCCCGCAAACAAAAAGGAAGTAATAACTGGTTTGTAGGTGGAATTACAGATGAAAATGCTCGCTCAACCGTTGTTGATCTTAACTTCCTCGATCCGGGAAGAGAATATGTACTTACATTGTATGCCGATGGCAAAGATGCTGATTATATTAATAACCCGATGGCTTATGAAATAAAAAAAGGGATTGTAACAGCTAAGAAAAAGATTTCGGTAAAGATGGCGCGCAGTGGTGGGTTCGCTATGAGTATTATACCGGCTACTGCAACAGATAAGAAACAAACAAAATCTTTCGTTTTATAATTGTTTAACAATTTAAGTGAGGACATACCCGCCATAAAATAGTCTTTATAGTAATAATAACAAAAAACCTTTTCTGGTACTATAAATATGTTTATGGAAAAAAAACTAGCACTCTCTTTACTCTTAATTGTTATAGGTATAAATATAAATATATCTGCACAATCTACATTAAATGTTCGTTTAAGTGGAAACGCGTACGTAACATCGCACCGTGAGGGTGCCGGTATCTCCAAAAATGGATTAGAGGATTGGGTAGACCCGGCTTCCATTGTTTCTTCTTACTTTTATTTGCATGAAAAAAACGATCCCAAACTGTCTCTGCTTGCAAAAGGGCATTCTCAAATTGAAGTTAGTTATTTAAATCAAACTTTCAATTTAACTCTCAATTCCGATACACCGGTAATATTGCCTGTTGGCATATTGCACATCGAATCTCCCGGCTATGTTCGCATAGATATAAAAGGTCTTACCAAACAAGGTGAGACCTTTGGGGAAATTCAGGAGCTAATTCTTGAAAATGTAAAAGGAGATGCCAATTATGTGAAAGATTTCTCGGATTATTGGGGAAGAAGAGGCCCATCGGTACACCTGGGGTATTCCGTACCCGAAAGTAGCGGAGACATTGAGTGGTTTTATAACGAAATAATGGTTCCTGAAGAAGGAGAAGTGATGCATAGCTACTACATGGCCAACGGTTTTGGAGAGGGATATTTTGGAATGCAGTTTAACTCACCTACCGAAAGAAGAATATTATTTTCGGTATGGAGCCCCTTCGATACACAGAATCCCAAAGATATACCCGAAGAGTATCAGGTGAAGATGCTACGCCGAGGAGAAGGTGTACATGTTGGGGAGTTCGGAAACGAAGGCTCGGGTGGACAAAGTTATTTGCGATACAACTGGAAAGCAGGAAAGACCTATAAATTCCTGATGCAGGTTCGTCCCGATGGTAAAGGTAATACCATATATACTGCCTATTTCTATGCTACCGATGAAGCAAGATGGAGACTGATAGCCAGCTTCCTGCGTCCTAAAACCGATACATGGTATAAACGTCCGCATTCATTTCTGGAAAACTTTAGTCCCCAGCAGGGGTATTTAGCCCGTAAAGTATGCTATAATAACCAGTGGGTACGTACCGCCAAAGGCGAGTGGATAGAACTAACCAAAGCCAAATTTACGCATGATGCTACTGCTTCGGCTAAGGTTCGCCTCGATTATCAGGGAGGCACACAAAATGGTTGGTTTTATTTAAAAATGGGCGGATTCTTCGATGAATCGATTCCTATGGGTACAATCTTTGAGCGTACGGCCACAGGAAAACAGCCAATAATCGATTTTGAGGCCTTGAAAGTAGGAGGTAACTTAAAATAATTGAAAAAACATAGCATTTCTCAATTAATGACTGTAATTTTATCACCTGATTTATTTCTACTATTAATAATTAAAGTCTATGAAAAAAATTTTATTATCGCTTGTAGTTGTCTTAGGCTTCTGCATGTGTACAACAACACCTGCACAACAACAAGAGTCTAAATCCCGAGTGATCTCCACTCCAACTCCTGCTCGGCCGGCAGGACAGAAAGATGTTCTTTTATTAAAAGCCGATCCTATTCCAAATGTAAGAGTTGCATTTATTGGTGTAGGTATGCGTGGTCCCGGCGCGGTAGGACGTATGGCTCGTATCGATGGCGTTGAAGTGGTTGCTATTTGTGACATCCGTGAGGAAAGAGTAAAAAAGGCTAATGAACTATTGGCTAAATACGGCAAACCCGCTGCGCAAGAGTTTTACGGTGACGAAAATATTTGGGAAAAGGTAACCGAATTACCAAATGTTGATTTGGTTTATATTGCTACCGATTGGAAAAACCATGCGAAGATGGGCATTAAAGCCATGAAAGATGGTAAGCATGTAGCTATTGAAGTGCCCGCGGCACTTACAATGGAAGAAATCTGGGATTTGATCAACACCTCGGAACAAACCCGCAAACACTGTATGCAATTGGAAAACTGCGTGTACGATTTCTTTGAATTAACTACTCTTAGCATGGTGCAACAAGGCGTTTTGGGTGAAGTTATTCATGGTGAAGGCGCTTACATTCATGGCTTGCAACCCTATTGGAATGACTATTGGGATGACTGGCGCATGAAGATCAACAAGGATCACCGCGGCGATGTTTATCCAACTCACGGACTTGGCCCGGTTTGTCAGGCTATGAATATCCACAGAGGAGATAAGATGAATTACCTGGTTTCTGTTGATACAAAGGCAATTGGTAATCCTGCTTTCATTAAAGAAACAAGAGGTGAAGATGTTAAAGATTTCAGAAACGGTGATCATACATCAACTCTTATCAGTACCGAAAAAGGAAAATCAATTCTTATCGAACACAATGTAACATCTCCTCGTCCGTATAACCGTATGTATCAGCTCACCGGTACAAAAGGATTTGCTAATAAATATCCTGTACAGGGTTTTGCTTTAGACGCAGGCGATATAGATCCTGAAATCTCTAAGAATCACGAAAATCTTACCGCTCATCGTTTTGTACCTGATGAGGTACGTAAAGAGTTAATGACAAAATACCAGCACTATATCGTTAACGATCAACTGCTCGAAACAGCTAAGAAAGTTGGAGGACACGGTGGTATGGACTTCATTATGGATTATCGCTTAATCTACTGTCTGCAAAATGGTCTTCCGTTAGATATGGATGTGTACGACCTTGCAGAATGGTGCTGCTTGATACCCCTAACAGAAAAATCGTTGGATAACAATTCTGCACCGGTAGAAATTCCCGACTTTACAAGAGGAGCATGGAATAAGTTGCCTAAACTAGAATTTGCGAAATAATAAATTCTCTGAGAAGAGGAAGTGTCAAAAGTCCTAATATTATAGGAATAGTCCTCCGAAGGAGGACTATTG
>DAIMFE010000001.1:49178-109327 GCA_036724805.1 Bacteroides sp. | reverse complement strand
TAACCCGGAATAGACAATTAGTGACACCGGGTATAGCAAAAAAAACTTTATATTTGTACGCAATAGTTACTTACTCTTTAACTCAAACACTTTAAATCATGCTGAAAAAAGTTTTCACTTTGATACTTGCTGCCTTTCCTTTTCTGTTTATTAGCGCTCAGATCAATACTAACAGTATAGATTGGAGAACATTCTTGTCTCAACATGATATGATATGGGATTCAATTCCTGCTAATTATTACGCGGGTGCTATCTCGGGTAACGGATTATTGGGAACGAATATTTATTCGGACACCGTTGCTAATGCTTACAGATTTGATATTGGCAGAAGCGATGTTAATGAAATGCGGCCCGGCGGCCATGCTTTGTATTTCCGTGCCCGATTGCCAATAGGACATTTTTTATTAACCACTAAAGCCCCGGTAGTATCGGAAGAGATGCGCGTTAATCTATACGATGCTATTACATCGGGCAAACTTACTACCCAAAATGGCAGTATTTCATTTAGCTCGTTTGTAGATGCCAGCCATAATGTTATCGTTGTAGAAACCAATGCTACTAAGAAAGAACTCGACTTCGAGTTTCGATGGAATCCGGGTAAAGCCATTTCTCCACGAACCGAATTTAGCCATACACACCAAAGTACTCCTCCCAACTATATCGCTCATCCCAATCCGGCTCCACAGATGGAGGGCAACAATTTATGCATTCAGGATTTATACTCGGGATATACTTATGTTACCGCATGGAAAGAGGCCCGGCAAGAAAACAAAAAAACAAGCAAACGCACCTACTATATCACTGTATCGTTTGAAAAAGGTACCGACAAGGCCATTCAAACGGCATTAAATACACTAAACGATTATGAAACTAAACCGCTCGACCAACGTAAAATAGAACATGCTGCCTGGTGGAATAACTATTATCCTGCCAGCTTTGTTTGGTTTCCGGATAAGAAAATGGAGAGCTTTTATTGGATACAACAGTACAAATTTGCCTGCTTAACCAGGGCCGACAAGAATATTATCGACCTGATGGGTCCCTGGACAAATCGTACGCCTTGGCCGGCCATCTGGTGGAACCTTAACATACAACTTACTTACTCTCCGCTGTTTACCGCCAACCGTCTTGAATTATCCGAACCGGTTTGGAACAGTTTGCATAAAAACATTGATAATCTGAAAGGTAATGTGCCGGTTAAAGAATGGCAGGAAGATGCGATTGCCATCGGACGTTCTTCTTCCTACGATCTATATAGCCCTTTGCGCATAGACTTGGTAAAAGAAAATCAATACGAAGTAGGTAATCTTACCTGGTTATTGTATTACTATCATCAATATTGTATGTATAAAAATGATGAGCAAGAACTCACCGAACGTTTTTATCCGCTTTTAAAGAAAAGCATAGCTTATTACAGTCACATTATATATAAAGGTAGCGATGGAAAATATCACCTTCCATTAACAGCCTCTCCCGAATATAAGCCGGCAGAAGATTGCAACTACGATCTTTCCATACTGCGGTGGGGGTTAACCACACTATGCGATATCAATAAAAACTACAAGCTGAATGATGAAAAAGCACAACATTGGCAAGATGTTTTAACCCATCTAACAGATTACCCTATTCACCGGGAAGAAGGGTATTTAATTGGAAAAGATGTATCTTTAACTTCTTCTCACCGCCATTATTCGCATTTACTGATGATTTATCCCTTCCGTATGGTCACACCGAATACCCCCGAAAACAGGGAAGTAATTTCTAAAAGTCTCAAACACTGGATCGGACAGAAAGGAGCTTTACAGGGTTATTCATTCACAGGCGCTTCATCAATATCATCTATTCTACATAATGGAAATGATTCTTATACTTTCCTAAAGTCATTACTTGATAAATACATACAACCCAATACTTTATATAAAGAATCGGGGCCGGTAATCGAAACTCCATTATCCGCTGTAACTTCTCTACAGGAAATGTATCTGCAAGATAAGAATGACACAATCTGTGTTTTCCCCTCCGTACCGGATCGTTGGCCAAATGCTTCTTTTATTGATTTCAGAGCAGAAAAAGGAATACTTGTAAGTGCGAAACGCATGAATGGAAAGACGTGTTTTATCCAACTGAAATCTCCTGCGGAAACAACAGTATCCATAGTTACCGAATTTGACAGCGAGAATTTGAGTGTAAACAGAAATACATCTCCAAACACCGAACTTAAAAAATTTATTTATAAAGGCGGTGTGCTCACACTCAACTTATCTCCGGACGAAACAGTAACGATAAACACTGCGGCATATAAAGCCGATGAAAAATATTTCGAATACCATAATGACGACTTCTCTTACGGCGTAAGGAAGAAGAAAAAGTAACAATAAATAAATTTGATAATTAAAATACATTTCTCCAACATGAAAAACAGAATCTCTAACATCTTTGTGACAATTTGCTTTATCGGATCAATAAGTATCTTATCGTGTACAAATGAAAAAAAAGAATTTATAAGCGAAAACGTGGAGTTTGCCACAGCCCAAACGCGTTTAATGCTTGATGCCGTAGGCGAGCCTACAGGTAAAAACTATCCCCGCACAATGAATGATAAAGGCGAACTGCGAACAACCGGAATGTACGACTGGACTCCCGGTTTCTTTCCCGGTTCATTGTGGTATCTTTATGAGTTAACCGGAGATAACTTCTGGTTAGAAAAGGCACAGACATGGACCCATTCGCTGGAACCATTAAAAACATTTACCGGACATCACGACTTAGGTTTTATGATGTATTGCAGCTACGGAAATGCCATGCGCTTATCGCCTCAACCGGAATATAAAGACATCCTTATACAAAGCGCTGAGTCATTATCTTCACGCTATGACGAACGGGTAAAAAGTATTAAATCCTGGAACTACCGGAAAAACTGGAACGATACGGTAGAGTGGTTCTATCCGGTTATTGTAGACAATATGATGAACCTCGAAATGCTTTTTGCCGCTTCAAAGCTAACCGGAAATAAAAAGTACTACAACATTGCCGTACAACATGCAAACAGTACCCTTAAAAATCATGTTCGCGAAGATTATGGAACTTATCATGTGGTTAATTACGATACAATTAGTCCAAAAGTGCTTGATCAGGCAACGTGTCAGGGATATTGCGATAACTCAACATGGTCTCGCGGACAAGCATGGATGGTTTATGGTTTTACTATGGTGTATCGCGAAACCAATGATCCCACCTATTTGGACGCAGCAAAAAACCTGGCAGAGTTCTATCTGAAACATTTACCGGAAGATCTTGTTCCGCTGTGGGATTTTAATGTTGGCCAGGAAGGATACAGTGCGGTAGGAAAATCGTATGCCGTACAATTTCCCGGTAAAGACCTTCGCGATGCTTCGGCAGCGGCAATCACCTGTTCGGCATTGTTTGAGCTGGGGGAAATTACCAACGAACAAAGATATACGGATTATGCAATCAAAATGCTACACAGCCTGGCTTCTCCGGCTTATCGGGCGGAATTGGGAAAAAACGCTGATTTCATTTTGATGCATAGCGTAGGGAGTATCCCTCATAAGAGTGAGATTGATAAGCCATTGGTTTATGCGGATTATTATTTCTTGGAGGCGTTGCTCAGATACAAGAAAAAACTGTAAATCATCCTACTATCACCCTTTTTTTGTACATTTGCGATCACCTGTATAAACGTTTATATAGGTGATATTATTATAATAAGTATGAGCATGTCAACCCATTCATTCCGCCGTTATCCTATTGGGATTCAGGATTTCGAGAAACTTCGCACCGAAGGTTATCTATATGTCGATAAAACTTTGCACATGTATCAACTCATTCGGATGGGAAATCCTTATTTCCTCAGTCGCCCGCGTCGATTTGGAAAAAGCCTGATGCTTTCTACACTCAAAGCTTATTTCTTGGGCAAAAAGGAATTGTTTAAAGGACTGTATATCGAAACAGTAGAAAAAAAATGGGAAACCTATCCGGTATTGAATTTAAGTTTAAACGCGGAAAAATATGAAACCTACGAAGACTTACAGGATATACTCGAAAGGCAACTCATTAAATGGGAAAAAGAATTCGGAACCGATAATAGCAGCATGTCTTACTCCGGCAGATTTAGCAATGTAATTGAGAGTGCATTTCAGAAAACGAACCGCCGTGTGGTGATATTAATTGATGAGTACGATAAGCCTTTACTGAATTCCTTTCATGATATTGAACTACAAAACCGGTATCGTAAATTACTTACCGGTTTCTATACTGTTTTGAAAGATGCTGATAAGTGGTTGCAGTTTGTATTCATTACCGGAGTAACTAAGTTTGCACAGGTGGGCATTTTCAGCAATCTTAACCAACTGATGGACATTAGCCTTGACAATCGTTTCTTCGATCTTTGCGGATTGACACAGAAGGAGATAGAAACAAACTTCGCACCGGATTTGGAAGCGCTTGGTACTGCCAATAACATGACCGGTGAAGAAGCAATGGCCGAGCTTGCACGTATGTACGATGGTTATTTCTTTAATGAAGACCAACAGGAAGGTATGTTCAACCCATTCAGTGTATTGAATGCCCTCTCCGGCAAAAAATTCCGCAATTATTGGTTTAACAGTGGTACACCTACATTTCTTGCCGAAATGTTGAGAAAGACAGACTTCGACTTGCGCAACATGGAAAACGTTGAGATACAAGCCGATACCTTAAGCAATGACCGTGCTGATCCTCTAAATCCTATCCCAATGATTTATCAAAGCGGTTATCTCACAATTAAAGCCTATGATGAAGAACTCCGATTCTATACATTAAACTATCCAAATAAAGAGGTAAAATATGGTTTTCTAAATTTTATTTCTCCATTCTATTCTTGTGTGCCCACCGGAGAGATGCCCTTCTATATTGGAAAATTTCTTTCGGAACTTCGTAGCGGTAATGTTGAGTCTTTCCTCGCCCGCCTACGAGCATTCTTTGCCGATTTTCCGTATGAATTAAACAACCGTACCGAACGCCATTATCAAGTAGTATTCTATCTGGTTTTTAAACTGTTAGGACAATTTATTGAAACCGAAGTGCGTAGTTCTCATGGCCGAGCCGATGCTGTGGTGAAAACTTCTGATTATATCTATGTATTTGAATTTAAGTTAAATGGCACTGCCCAAGAAGCGATCAAACAAATTGATGATAAAGGATATTTAATTCCATATTCTGCTGATGGACGTAAATTGTTTAAGGTTGGAGTACGCTTTGATGCTGAAACACGGAATTTGGGAGATTGGATTATAATTTAGGGAGCAAGCGCCATTATCTTCGTATTACATTATCTTTTAACCGTAAAATCATGAATAAATTATCTGTGAAATTAATTGCAATACTGGCTATTCTATTTTCCGGGCTCTTTTCTCCGGCCAAAGCCGATGGAGAATTGCCCTATTGGAACAACATCAACGTAGTTAGTGTAAACAAAGAGTACCCCCGAACCACATTTATGAGTTATGACAATCCACAGGATGCCATGACGCTGAAATACGAAAACAGCAAATACTACTATCTGCTGAACGGAACATGGAAATTCTATTTCAGCAATGACCAGCGACAATTACCTAAAAACATTACCGATGCTAATACCGATACAAGCGGTTGGCACAACATTAAAGTGCCCGGCAACTGGGAACTACAAGGTTTTGGCGAGGCATACTATGTAAACCAACCTTACGAATGGGATACCTACAAACCTACCCCACCCCTGATTCCGGAAGCAAATCCTGTTGGTGTATATCGCCGCGACTTTGAAATACCGGCTGATTGGATGAACCGTGAACTTTTTCTTCATATTGCCGCTGCCAAATCGGGATTATATGTTTATATCAACGGAAAGGAAGTGGGATATAGCGAAAACTCAAAAGACCCCGCCGAGTTTAAAATCAACGCGTATGTTAAACCGGGAAAGAACATACTAACCTTAAAAATATACCGTTGGAGCACAGGCTCGTGGTTGGAAGCACAAGATTTTCTTCGAGTAAGCGGAATTGAGCGGGATGTATTTATATGGTCGCAACCTAAAACGGCGGTAAAAGATTTTCGCGTAGTATCTAACTTAAATGACACTTATAAAGATGGGATATTTAAATTAGGTGTAGATATTAAAAACACGAACGCTACCGCTAAAAGCGTTTCGGTAAAATATCAGTTATTTAACCGTACAGGAAAAGAAGTGGCTACCGAAACCAAGAATATTCAAGTACCCACAAATAGCTTTGCCACAGCAAACTTCGAAAGATTATTTCCCGGTGTAGATACATGGACCTCCGAAAACCCGAATCTGTATAAGCTTCTTATAACCGTAAACGAAGATGGCAAAACCGTAGAAGCGGTTCCTTTCCATGTAGGATTCCGCCGTATTGAAATTAAAGATACAGATAGAATGCTGAATGGCAAGCCTCTTCGCCTTTTCTTTGTGAATGGCCAACCCATTAAACTGAAAGGGGTTAATATTCACGAAACATCCGAAGATGGCCATTATGTTTCTCCTGAAAGAATGCGCCGCAACTTCGAATTGATGAAGCTACACAATATCAACTCCGTACGTTTGAGCCATTACCCACAGGATCGTAAATTCTATGAAATGTGTGATGAATTTGGACTGTATGTGTACGATGAAGCAAATGTAGAATCGCATGGAATGCGTTACACCATCTATCAGGAGGATATGCGCATGGGAACACAGGGACATGAAGTGGGCGAACCTAAAACAGAGAGCGCGCTGAAAGGAACACTCGGGCATAATCCTGATTATCTCGAAAGCCATAAATCTCGTTGGATTGCTATGTTCGAACGTAATAAGAATTATCCATCTGTAACGATATGGTCGCTGGGTAATGAAGCCGGAAACGGGTACAACTTCTATAACGGATATGTATTGTTGAAGGAAATGGACAAAAACCTGATGGCTCGCCCTGTTAACTATGAACGCGCGCTGGAAGAATGGAATACCGATATGATTGTTCCGCAATATCCTTCGGCCGGGGGAATTGCCTATTATGGCAAGCGGGGGCGCAGCGTGAACAGTGCCAATAACCGTCCTTATGTACCTTCCGAATATTCGCATGCGATGGGTAACTCAAATGGTAATCTTTACGATCAATGGGTGGAGATTTATAAGTATCCTAATCTGCAAGGGGGGTATATTTGGGAGTGGATAGACCATGCGGTAAAATGGGAAAAGAACGGCAAAACGATCTGGGCATACGGTGGCGACTATGGCGAAAACCAACCATCCGATGGTAATTTTGTGGCCGATGGTGTTATCAGTCCTAATCAGGATCCGCATCCGGCAATGGCGGAGGTTAAGTATGTGCATCAGAATGTTGGATTCGAAGCAGGAAATTTAAGCAAAGGAGAAGTTATAATCAAGAATCGTTTCTATTTTACTAATCTGTCTAAATACAGACTCAAATACAAGATTCTTGAAAACGGTAAGGTGATCCGTGAAGCGAATCTTTCCGGATTAAATGTTGCTCCGCAAGATTCTACCCTAATAACCATACCTGTAAGCAATTTGAAAAGTAAACCGGGAACGGAATATTTTGTAAACTTCGAGGTTACTACATTACAACCCGAGCCACTGATTCCTGTTGGTTATATGATTGCGTACGATCAATTCGAGCTTCCTGTTAAGGCCGACAAAAAAGAATACACCAATACAAGCGGGCCTAAACTGGAAGTATCTAACTCTGCCAACGCGTTGATCGTAAATTCTTCGAAAGTACATTTTGAATTGAATAAACAAACCGGCATTGTAACATCTTATAAGGTGGATGGGCAGGAGTACTTCTCCGATGGATTTGGTATTCGCCCCAACTTTTGGAGAGCGCCGAATGATAACGATTATGGAAACAACGCGCCATTGCGCCTTCAAGTGTGGAAGCAAACAGGAAAGAAGTTGAAGGTTTCCAAGGCCTCTGCCCAAACCGAAGGCAATACAGTAGTGATGAGCATTGATTATGAATTGCTGCCCGGCAATAATTATGTGGTAAATTACAAGATATATCCTTCCGGGGTAGTTCATACATCTGTTAAATTTACTCCTGCTTATTCCGAAGCTCAAAAGGTAGAAATGAATATGTTGGCATCGGAAGCAACTCAATCGGCACAAGCTCCGGCCACTGATAAGCCACGCGGAAAGGCAGAACGCTTGGAAGTGCCCCGCATCGGCGTACGTTTCCGTCTTCCAGTGGCAATGAATCGGGTTCAGTATTTTGGGCGCGGACCGGAAGAGAATTACATCGACCGCCATAAAGGCACCCTGGTTGGATTGTATAAAACAACTGCCGATGATATGTATTACCCTTATGTTCGTCCGCAAGAAAACGGGCACCACTTTGAAACCCGCTGGCTGGCATTGCAAACAACCAACGGAAAAGGGTTACTCATTGCCGCTGATACTACAATCGGTTTCAATGCCCTTCGCAACTCTATCGAAGACTTCGATAGCGAAGAGGCCGATGCTCCTTATCAGTTCCGTAACCTTACTCCGTTCGAAAAAGCCAATAAAACGGTAGAGTATGCCCGCAACAGGCTGCCCAAGCACACCCATGCTGCCGACATCACTCCGCGCAACTTCGTTGAGGTTTGCGTAGATATGAAGCAATACGGTGTTGCCGGATACGATAGTTGGGGAGCCCGCCAAGAACCGGATTGCACAATATACGCGGATCGGGAGTATAATTGGGGATTCACTTTGATACCGGTATCGGGTAGTAAGGAAATAGAACAGAAGGCGATATTGAAGTATTGACCCCAAAATGTCTATTAGAGAGTATCTGCAAGGGCGGTGTTTTGTTGCCTCAAATGCACGTTGCATTTTTCCCAAATGCGCGTTGCATTTGAAGCAACAGCACGTTGCTAATTTCAAAATGCACGTTGCATTTGGGTAAACAACACGTTGCATTTTGGATGGATACAAACCGTGCAAAATTGCAAGTATAACAATTATCAGCCTATAGCTGTTATTTCAACTGTATTATCTTTAAAGCCCCGTATTATATATATAATTTCGTTTAAGGTTAGGATAGACCGGCAATGATAACCCGGTAAATCTTTTTCCGTGGGCAAATCAATAACAGCTTCAATTTTACCGGAGTGCCTGGAGGCAATAATTAATTTCTGCCGCTCTACATTATACACAAAGAGATTGCGCGCGGTAATATGCGCTTGTATCCGGGGAAGTCGTTTTAAGCCAACGTAAGTTGGTTCCGGTAAGGGCGCAAACGTTCCCAGGTCGATACTGAATGTCGCACCGGAATATGCGTTATTTACATGCAACACATTATCACGAACAAAGAAATGGTAATTTCTCAAACTATCATTCAAGCGGTATTTAAAGATTGTTTCTTTACTAATCAGATCATGGAACACAAGATTCATTTTATCCGATAGATATATCAATACGTTATTGTGAATTAAAAGCTGATTCTTTGGAGATAAAAAGCTCAGCATCAACTCTTCGATTTCAATTGATTGGTTATCATCTACTTGCCCTGTTTTAACATCTAACGCCAACAGCAGTGTTCTGTATTCTCCGGATAACCCTTGTATATATACACGCTCGTTCCATATAAATGGTGTTATTCCCTGAGAAGTAATATCGAGTTTCTTTTTCCATAACAACTTGCCCGTTTTACGGTTTAATGCTATAAGCATAGAAGTGCTAATGGTGAATACAAGTGTATTTTCATCGTATCCAAATTCCGATCTAAGCACAACAGCGCCATCAGTGTTCTCTTTCGCATAGGTATAATTCCATAAAAACTTCCCGGTAGTTTTATCTATTCCCTTCACCGGATCGATAGCAACTATATCATTCGTATCGGGAGTTATCTTTTCGTCAATATACAATACTCCATCTGCCAATAAATACGCACCGGGTTTATGGAAAGGAATTCTATCCATTGTCCAGCGTATGGTACCATTCGTTAAGTTGATGCAATGCCATTTATAATGGGTTATAAACAGAGCCGATTCAGCATCCAGTTCGAAGAAGTAAGATTCAAAGCCTTCATCGGCTATAGTCATTGTACCCAGTATTTTCCAATTATCCCGTTCTACAATCTCCCAGGCATGGGACGGTAATAACTCATTCATAAGTCGCTCGTGTTTCTATACAATAATATCCGTATTCGTGTATTAGATGCAAATTTAATTATCCGAGACTGTTAAAACAAGTGGAAACCCCGCAATATATACTGAATTTCCCCCATTGTTTTATATTAATAACATAAAACAGAGCAATATTATAAAGTTTTCGTACTAATAATCAAACTTTATTCTATTCAAAAAAGCCACTGTTTTATGTATTTCCTTATACATTACAATATCCTCATTTACAAAAGAAACTTCTTTTCGGTATTCTTTCAGAAAATGTTCGAGCATGGGTGAAGTCTTCGCCGGCCTGCGAAAATCGATTCCTTGTGCCGCGTTCATCAATTCGATAGCTAGAATATGCTCCAGATTATCCATTATCCGGTACAGCTTTATCGCCGCATTTGCCCCCATGCTCACATGGTCTTCCTGTCCGTTAGATGATACAATAGAATCTGTTGAAGCGGCATAACAGTACATTTTATTCTGACTTACCATTGAAGCCGCGGTATACTGCGGAATCATAAAACCGGAATTTAACCCGGGATTAGCAACCAGAAACTCCGGTAATCCACGCAATCCCATGATAAGTTGGGCAACCCTTCTCTCGGATATATTTCCCAGTTCGGCAAGCGCAATAGCCAGAAAATCAAAGGCAATGGCCAGTGGCTGACCGTGGAAATTGCCACCCGACAGTATCCTATCATCGTCTGGGAAGATAGTTGGGTTATCTGTTACCGAATTAATCTCCGTAAGTAAAACCGAAGAAACGTAACGGATAGCATCTTTGGTTGCCCCATGTACCTGAGGTATGCAACGGAAAGAATAAGGATCTTGCACATGCTCTTTGTGTCTGGAAATTAGTTCGCTACCTTCCAGCAGCTTTCGGAAATTCTCTCCCGTTTCTATTTGCCCCCGATGAGGCCGTATCTGCTGGATGCAATCCATAAAGGGATCAATCAGTCCATCGAATGCTTCGAGGGATAGGGCGGCTATCATATCGGCACGTTTGGAGAGGCGAAATGCTTTTAGTATGGCAAACACCCCATTGGCGCTCATAAATTGTGTACCGTTAAGCAAGGCCAGTCCTTCTTTGCTCTTTAGCTTTACCGGCTCCCAACCAAATTCATCTAACACACTAATGGCTTCGCGTTTCTTACCTTTATAATATACATCTCCCGCGCCAATTAATGGAAGAAAGAGATTGGCCAATGGCGCCAAATCACCAGACGCGCCGAGCGAGCCACGATCATACACAATGGGCATTACATCGTTATTGAAGAAATCGAGAATGCGCTGAACGGTAATTACCTGCACCCCGCTATGGCCCAGCGATAAAGCATGCGCTTTGAGAAGCATCATCAGCTTGATGATAACAGGCCGTATCTCTTCGCCAACACTGCAAGCATGGCTCTTCACCAGGTTTTCCTGCAAGGTGCTTAGCTCATCCGGCGATATATTGCGGTTGCAAAGCGATCCGAAACCGGTGGTTATGCCATAAAGGGGACCATCGGATTCTTCAATCTTTTTGTCCAGGTAATCACGGCATTTCCGAATGCGTTCTTTGGCTTCGGGTGCAAGTTCCAGTTTCAGGTTCTCATTAATTATTCGTTCAATACTATCGAATGTGAGCTCGCCCGAGCCTATATAATATACGTTTTTCATGGTTTACAATTTATCTTTAACCTTCTCTATCAAACTCGCCTCCTTTTCAGAAGTTTTCTTCTCCAGTTCATCCGCCTCCTTACTGAATTGCGCGACAAATTCTTCATCTTTAATTGCCCCCAGGTTAATCCTTACATTCATCAACGCGCCCAAAACTGCCGAACGGGCACACATCATTGCCACACATGCATCTGTTACGGCATTTTTATTACCATAATCAGCTACTGTTTCAATAATTTCCATTAGCTTGTAAGCGTGTCGCGCCACACCCATAGGTACAGTTGCTGCCAATTTGGTTGCTTCCTGAATGGCCATACTACGCACTGCTTTCTCCTCTTCGGTTATTTTAGGCATTTTAAAACAATCGAAGACATGGTTATAAGCATCCGAGTCGCGATCTATTTCAAAGATGAACACCTCTTTTTTATCATCTGCAACTTCTACAACTTTCCGCATCACTTTTTCATGCTCCTCGTAGCCTTTCTTTCCTATAGTAAGGTTGGCCACCATAGATGTTAGTGCCGATGCTATTGCTCCATTAAGGGCTGCTACACTTCCGCCACCCGGTACCGGATCTTTTCCTGCTATTTTATTTAATAATTCTCTTACGGTTAAATCTGCTAACATGAGTATAAATTTTAAATTATGAATTATTTAAAGTACATTCTCCCCTCTTTTATTGTTGCCTCTACGCAATTCATTCCCACATAATAAGGCAGAACATTATATTTATCCGCGTTTAATATAATCATATCCCCCTTTTTCCCAACCTCCAAACTTCCGATGCTATCGGCCCGGTTAAGCGCTGCTGCCCCGTTCAAGGTGAGGGCAGTAATTACTTCCTCAATTGTAAGTTCCATATAGATGCATGCCAGTGCAATGGTTAGTGGTATTGATCCGGAAAAACAGCTACCCGGATTAAGATCGGTTGCAAGCGCTACGGCACACCCGGCATTTATCATGTCGCGGGCACGGGCATAGGGTTCTTTTAAGGCAAAAGCGGTTAACGGAAGTAAGGTAGCAACAACATTCGCATCGGCCATGGCGCGTATTCCTTTGTCCGAAGCCTGCAAAAGATGATCTGCTGAAAGCGCGCGAAGTTCAGCAGCCAGCTCCGCACCCCCCAAAGATACGATTTCATCGGCATGAAACTTAATGAGAAAGCCCATCTCTTTGGCTGCTTTTAAGAGCCTGCGAGATTGCTCTATGGAGAAAACCCCCTCTTCGCAAAAAACATCGCAGCAGTTGGCCAATTCTCTTTGCTTTATTTCAGGAAGCATTGTATCGATGATAAAATCAATGTATTCATCACTTCTTCCGATGTATTCCTTTGGTATCGCATGCGCGCCAAGAAAGGTAGAAACAATATCTATCTGTTTCTTTTCCTCTGCATTCAAACTCTTCATTACTTCGAGTTGCTTTATCTCGGTATCGTGGTCTAAACCATATCCGCTCTTTCCCTCTACGGTAGTGACGCCCATTTCAGTCATTTTCTTGAGAAATCCTTGTGCTCCTGCCCGCAATAAATCAAAAGACCGGGCTCGGGTTGCCTCTACCGTGCCGGCTATTCCACCACCGCGTTGCATGATAGACATATAACTTTCGCCCTTCAAGCGCCATGAGAATTCTTCGGAACGCTCGCCGGCAAACACAAAATGCGTATGCGAATCAACAAACCCGGGTAATACGCATTTTCCCTGAGCATTATATTGATAGTATCCCCAGTAAAAGCCTTCACGTTCAAATCCTCGATGCGGACCAACATAAGTAATTAGTCCATTCGTTACTTCCACCGTACCATTTTCTATAACGCGCAACTCACCCATTTCTTTACCCTTGCGGGCAGTTGTTCCTAATGGAGTAACTATACGCGCGTTGAACACTACTAAATTCTCTTTCATCTTATTGGTTTTGTTTTGAATGCTTACTCTTCCATCAAACGTGATTCCAGCACCTGTCTCATAGAGAAATTCTCCAAACCAAGGTAGTACGAAGCTGTATCTATCAAAGCCTCCATAGGAACCAATCCTATTATTTCGCTTCCAACAATCGATACTCCGTAGCGCCTGGCTTCTATACGAGTGAGTTCGAAAGCACGGTAAAGGGCTGTTTTCGAATAATCAGTCATATTAATTGATACTTGCGTAATGTTTCTGTCCTTCAACTCTACCCCCATTGCTTTAACGTATCTCAATCCACCGTTAACGTGCCGAATATTTTTTGCAATCTTTGTTGCTATTTCAATATCGTTGGTATTGAGGTTTATATTATACGCCACCAATGGCATACGCGCCCCTATCGCTACCGCTCCGGCGGTGGGATGAGGTCCTTCAGGCCCATAATCCGGTTTCCATTCGGGGAGTTTCATTTTCTCACTTAATCCTTCAAACTCTCCTTTACGCACTGCCGCCAGGTTTTCATGCTGGGCGGTTGTGGCCGATTTCTCATAAAGAAAAACAGGAAGATTGTATTTTTCGGCAACCCGGGCAGCTACGAATCGAGATAATTCTACAGCCTCTTCCATGCTTACATTCTTTATGGGAATGAAGGGAACAACGTCAACGGCTCCCATGCGTGGGTGTTGCCCCCGGTGCTTATTGACGTCGATCAGTTCGATGGCTGTACCTATAGCCTGAATGATGGCTTCGGCAACCGCTTCGGGTTCTCCTACCACGGTTACTACAAGACGGTTATGATCTTCATCGTTGCTGTAATCAAGCAGTTTAACCCCTTTCTTCGCGCGGAAAGGAGATACTATCTTTTCAATCTTCTCTAAATCCCGCCCTTCGCTGAAGTTGGGAACACATTCGATAATTTTACTTAGATTCATAAAAGTTTTATTATGATTTTAATGTATTCAATACTCTTTCTATCCATTCATCATCTGCCACATACGGCATTGTTATATGATACTGCTCACTATGCGAGCTATTAAATATTTCCGAAGTCTCCATCGCATGCTCATTCCGCGCCCATGAACGGCGCGCAACCCCACCCATTACATCCCAAAGCATGGCAGAGCGCAGAATCTCATCTACCCTTTCGCTCCCATCGCAAACCATTCCGAAACCTCCGTTAATTGCTTTTCCTATGCCCACGCCACCGCCGTTATGAAGAGCTACTAAGCTCATACCGCGCGCGCAGTTACCGGCAAAACACTGTGTTGCCATATCCGCCATAACGTTACTGCCGTCTTTAATATTTGCTGTTTCACGAAATGGAGAGTCGGTTCCGCTAACATCATGATGATCGCGCCCCAGCATAACAGGTCCTATTTCACCGTTTCTTACCATTTCATTAAAGCGAAGTGCAATCTTAAGCCGGCCTGCCGCATCCTGATAAAGGATGCGCGCCTGGGTGCCAACTACCAGGTTATTCTTTTCAGCATCACGTATCCAGATGTAATTATCCATATCCTGCCCCCGGCGATTGGGGTCGATACATTCCATTGCAGCATGATCCGTCTTTATCAGATCTTCGTGCTTTCCGCTCAAACAAACCCAGCGGAAAGGGCCATAGCCATAATCAAAAAGCTCGGGTCCCATTATATCTTCAACATAGCTGGGCCAGATAAAACCGTCTTTCTCATCTGTTCCGTTGCGAGAAATCTCTTCAACACCTGCGTCATAAATGGCTTTCATAAAGGAGTTTCCATAATCGAAGAAGTAGGTTCCACGAGCAACTAACTTCTTTATTACCTCGAAATGGCGATGAAGAGATAAATCAACCAACCGATGAAAGCGTTCGGGATTTTCGTGCAAAAGGCGGGTTCTTTCTTCGAATGTAACCCCAACCGGACAATATCCGCCTTCGTAAACAGCATGGCAGGAGGTTTGATCGGAAAGTAATTCGATATGGATCTTCTCTTTTTCGGCATATTCAAGAAGATCAACAATATTGCCATGATAAGCAATAGAACAAGGTTGTTTGGCTTTTAATTGCCGGTGGGCTATGGAGAAAACTTCTTTTATGTTATTTGCAACATGGTTAACCCACCCTTGGGTATACCTTGTTTGGATGCGCGAATCATCTACTTCGGCAATAATTGCTACTGCTCCGGCTATCTCGGCAGCTTTTGGTTGCGCCCCACTCATACCGCCCAGTCCCGAAGACACGAAGAGGTGCCCACGTAAATCTTCGTTTTGAGGGATGCCAAGTTTCATTCGCCCGGCATTTAATAAGGTATTAAATGTTCCATGAACAATTCCCTGCGGACCGATATACATCCAGCCGCCGGCCGTCATCTGCCCGTAATTGGCCACCCCCATCTGCGCGGCAATGTGCCAATCGTGTTGGTTATCGAATTGTCCTATCATCATAGAATTCGTGATAATAACCCGGGGAGCATCCGGTTTACTGCGGAAAAGCCCTAATGGATGACCGGATTCAATGACCAATGTTTGCTCGTTGGTCATCTGTTCAAGATATTGCTTGATAAGGAGGTACTGCATCCAGTTTTGGCACACCTGCCCTGTTTCGCCATAAGTAACCAGCTCATAGGGATATAGAGCGATATCAAAACAAAGGTTATTATCAATCATCACCTGAAAGGCTTTGCCTTCGATGCAATTTCCTTTATATTCATTTATTGGTTTGGCTTTGATGTCTCCGGCCGGCCGAAACCGATAGCCATAAACGCGGCCACAGGCGCGGAGTTCTCCTAAAAATTCCGGAGCGAGTTTTTCATGTAATTCTACGGGAATGTAGCGCAAAGCATTTTTTAATGCAACAACTGTTTGCGAAGGGGTAAGCGTATAACCACGGTCGGGCGCGCGGCGAATACCTTCAACGAAAGAAGGGTAATCCGGAAGGATATTGCTAAGGGTTATGTTCATGATAAAAGCATTAAGATTATACAAACTGTCAACAGTACAGTTCTCACACCCCCGCAATATATAAATTATAACGGACTTTTACAAAATATTTGTGGCTTTTAAGGTCAAAAAGTTATTTTAGCATCTTTAATGCTTCAAGATACTTTCCGGCAACTTCGGCTTCTTCATTCTTTTCATCCAGGTATTTCCTTAATAATTCAGGATATTCGGAAAGCAACTGTTTCATCTTCTCTTTTCCAACAAATTCTACTGTTCCGGTTTGGCAATCCAGTTCATAATAAACCCGTTGAGTTATTGCGGCAGATGAAGCTACGGCTTCTCCAACGGCTCCCATCCCTATCTTTCGATTAACAACCGCAAGTGCGGCAGGCCCCACAGGATAGGCACGAAAGTAGATTTTATCATTGATTGCCATTGCCGGGGCGTAGCATTTACCAAAGCGAAACTTTTTAATTTTAAGCTTTTTACAGTTTACATATAGCTTCGAGTCTATCAGTACTGCAAAATACCTGCGTTTTAATCCATCGCGGATTACCGCCCGATTCGATGTTATGCTATAATCTCCACCTGTTGTTAATAACTGCTGATTAATCGTTCGCTTATCTTTTGTTACTGTAGCAGGCAGTTGCACGGTATCTCCTTTCTGAGCCGCGAAATCTTTCATACTATGGTAAACAATATCCTGAGCTCTTCCGTAAAGAGCAAAAACTAGTAAAAAAGTAATAATCCGGAAGCATTTCATAGCACAAAGCATCTAAAGGTTTATTAAAATGGAAAGTTACATTATTTGAAGAACGAAAACAAGCAATAAATAAAAAAAATAATATACTTGTTGTACATTTGTACAATTAAACCAGCGATATTGTTTATGGAACAGCTAAAAAAGATAGAAGAAACCTACAAAAAGATTGTAACCGATACTCAATCCAAGTTATCAAAGGTACAGAAACAGATTTATAATATTAGTTTAATACGGGTAGTGTTATTTCTGGCAGGTGTTGCGGGGATAATCTATTTCCGGCAAGCCATGTGGTATATACCGGCGGCTGTTATTCTTGTTACGTTTGTTCCGTTTCTGGCGCTGGTTAACTATCACAATAAACTGTTCTACAAAAAAGATTATCTGGAGAAGAAAATAGAGATCAATGAACAGGAGTTACGCGCATTAAATTATGATTTCAGCTCTTTCGATGGCGGTAAAGAGTTTATTGATCCGGCAAATCTCTACACGTACGACTTGGACATATTCGGTGACAACTCATTGTTTCAGGATGTAAACAGAACTTCCACCCATTTAGGAAAGAATCAATTGGCAGATTGGTTCAATAATCATTTGGAAAACAAACAAGCTATTGATGAAAGACAGGAAGCTGTTAAAGAAATTGCAGAAGACCTTGAGTTTCGTCAGAAGTTCCGCGTTTTAGGATCACTTTATAAAGGAGAAATAGCAGACGAGGATGAGATAAACGAGTGGGCAAAAAGTTCCAGTTCTTACAGGAATAAGTTTTTCATTAAAATACTTCCTACACTGGTTCTTTGCTGCAACATTATCCTTTTTGCTCTGGCCACGTTGCATGTTATACCCTTCTCGGCGGTAGCAATTGTTTTCGCCGGTATCTTCATGATCAGTTTAGGATTCTCAAAAGGAATTACTAACGCGCAGAATATGTATGGAAAGAAGATGCGGATTCTGGGTACCTATGCCCGATTGATTGAGTTGATTGAAGAAAAAGAGGTGGATGCCAAAGTACTTCTTGAGATAAAAGAATTGGTGGGTACGAATAAGAAAAGTGCTTCGCGCGCGGTTAAGCGTCTTTCCGGCTTGATGAATGCTTTGGATCAGCGAAGCAATATGCTGATGTTGTTTGTGCTCAATGGTTTAATGTTCTGGGAATTAAAACAGATCATGAAGATTGAAGCGTGGAAAGAAGATTGTGCCAATGAACTCCCCAAGTGGCTAAAAGCTATTGGTTTGATGGATGCCTTATCATCATTGAGTACGTTTGCATATAACAATCCGGATTTTGTTTTCCCCGAAATAACGGATAAATCGTTCAACCTGCAAGGAAAAGCTTTAGGGCATCCGCTCATGAACCGCGAGAAGTGTGTAAGGAACGATATAGATATGGAAAAGCGTCCTTATTTCATCATCATCACCGGAGCCAATATGGCGGGTAAAAGTACGTATTTACGTACTGTAGGAGTAAATTTCCTGCTGGCGTGCATCGGCGCGCCTGTTTTTGCCAACTCGTTAAAGATTTACCCCACCAGGCTTATCACCAGCTTGCGAACCAGCGATTCTTTAACAGATAATGAATCTTATTTCTTTGCTGAACTGAAAAGATTAAAACTTATCATCGATAAACTAAACGCGGGAGAAGAGCTTTTCATCATATTGGATGAAATACTGAAAGGAACCAATTCTATTGATAAACAAAAAGGATCTTTCGCGCTTATAACCCAATTTATGGAATTAAATGCGAATGGTATTATCGCTACACACGATTTATTACTGGGCACTTTAATAGAAAGCTATCCTGATAATATAAGTAACTACCGCTTTGAAGCCGATATCACTAACGATGAACTTACATTTTCTTATCAATTACGAGAAGGGGTTGCCCAGAACATGAATGCTTGTTTCCTTATGAAGAAAATGGGGATTGCGATTGTGCCCGTTGCTAATTCTCAAATGCCCGTTGCATTTGAGAATTAGCAACGGGCATTTGGGTAAACAGCACGTTGCATTTTTGGGATACAAACCGGGTAAAACAGAACACCTACGTCCTCTTGGCATGTTTTAAACAGGGGGTACGATACAGGTTTACCCTTATAATATAAAACACTCATATACAATCAAATAACTAAACCTTGTGAAAAGATTGATGTATCTTTTCACAAGGTTCTGATGTAGTTTTGAGGGTTCAAAACACATTCAATATATACAGTTAGATTCTATCTTTGCATACCGTTTATTGATCTTAAAAATAACTAATACAGAAAAACAAAATGGAATTTAAACGTATTTCTCCTTTTTTGATGACAGGAGCTTTATTTCTCTTTGGATTGACATCATGCAACGACAAAAATGATGATTACGATGAAGTAGGACGTTCTACTGTGGTTTCGTTAGATGGACCTTCTACCGCCTTTATGGGCGATAGCCTCTCCTTTTCCTTTAAGATAGCCGATGACGGGAATATTCAACTTAATACCTCCAAGATTCAGGTGGTATATGGTGAAGAAATTGTTTCGGAAAGAATTATGGTAACTCCCAAGTCGGGAGAGTACTCGGGAAAGGTACTTTTACCATTTATTAAAGATGTAAATGATGGCGATGTTACGATACAACTGCGGATTCAAAACGAACGTTTTGCCAATGATGTAAAGACAAAAGAGATTTCAATCAATCGCCCTATATTTCCTTATCTTACTTTAAAGTCGGCCGATTTAGGAGATATTCAAATGTCTCCAGTAACGGGTCAACCACATTTGTATAGTGTATCGGGCAATTTCCCCAGTGAGTTCAGGGCCTATATTGAAGCCCCCAAATATGGAGAAAACGGCAATAAAATGACGTTCGGTAATGTAGATGGTAAAATAACCAACGGCGTTACAAGTTTTATTGAATTTACTGCCGATACGGAAGATGGCTATGAACTTACCTTCAATACCCATACATTTGTGGGTACACCGTTTATTAAGTTTGCCGTTAATGACATTGAATTCGAAAAAGTAAACGATAATGAGCATAAGGTTGAAATGGAATTTACCCAGGGTCAGGAAATAGAGATTACCGGACTTAAAGATGATTACGTTAACTACTGGATTGATCCTTCTTTCTTCAAAATAAAAAGAGGAACGGATAAAAAAGTGCTCATATTCCGTGCCATGACGGATAAATATCGCTTTACTGTAAACAAATCCTTAAAATACTTTATGATTGAGCCCATGATTGGTTCGGCATTATCAACCTTTAATACTACAACTGCCGAGGGAGCCATTTGGTGTATTGGCGATGGAAACGTGGGTCGTCCATCCTATTCTGCCAACGGTGTAAACTGGACAGAGAACAGAGCATTTGCCCTCGCGCCGCTGGGAGATAAAAAACATCTGTTGGTACTGGAAGCCGGAAAGAATATTCATGTAACCAATGTTAATTACAAATTCTTCGCTCAAAAGGGATGGGGATGGGAATTTACACAGCCCAGAATATCATTTGCTGATGATAATCCATGGTTTACTATTCCCGCAAGTGATGGAAACATCCGCAAGGGATCTGTTTCAAGACTTACGGCAGGCAAATTCTATCACATATTGGTAGATGTTTCTGCCGGCCCTACAAGCGCTAAGATAACGGTTACCGAAGAAGATGAAATAGAAGAAATTAACTAAAGAATCATATATAATGAAACACAGAATTAAAATGAGATATGCCATCATACTGTTGGCAACAATGTTGTTTTGCCTTCCCAACAGCATGTTGGCTCAAAACAGACAAAGAACAATTACCGGTTTGGTAACCGAATCGGACGGAAATCCAATTATCGGGGCAGCTGTAATGGTAGTTGGAACTTCACGCGGAGGAATAACTGATATTGATGGAAAATACTCTATACAAGCCCAGAATGGCGACCAGATTGAATTTCGTTACCTCGGCTTTAACAATGAAATACGCACGGTAAAACCGGAAACCAATATTATTAACGTACGAATGGAAGCGCATTCCGAATCTTTGGATGAAGTGGTAGTGGTTGGTTACGGGCAACAGAAAAAAGAAAGTGTAGTTGCCTCCATGACTTCCATAGGTCCGGCCGAACTAAACATTGCCAACAGAAGCCTTGCCAACAGTATCGCAGGTAAGATTTCGGGGGTAATTGCCGTACAACGTTCGGGAGAACCGGGCTGGGATGACGCACAGTTCTGGATTCGCGGAGTAAGTTCGTATGCCGGTGGAACTAATCCGCTTGTAATTGTGGATGGCATACCCAGAAGCATGAGTAACATTGATGTGGATGAAATTGAATCGTTTACCGTTCTGAAAGATGCTGCTGCTACCGCGGTTTATGGAGCAGAAGGTGCAAACGGAGTTATATTGGTTACATCGAAACGTGGTAAATCTCAAAAAACAACGGTTAATCTAAGCGCGGAGCACCGGATAAATACTCCTTTGCGTTTGCCTAACCTGATGGAATCTTATGAATTTCTTAGCCTTTTTAATGAAGCAACCTGGAATGACCAAGGTAATCCTTCTGTAGGTTTTATCGCTCCTACATCAGATGAGGTGCTGGAAAGATACCGTTTGGGTACCGACCGCGATCTTTACCCCAGCGTTGACTGGATGGATATGCTGAAAAAGCATACACAAAGTTCACGTTATACAATCAACTTCCGTGGAGGTGGTGAGAAGTTTCGTTTCTTTGTATCAGGTGCTTACCTGGATGAAGAAGGGGTTTACAAAAAGAATCCCGATCCTGATATTCAATCGAATGTTACTATAAAACGTTATAATCTCCGGTCGAATATCGACTTGGATATTACTAAAACTACTTTCCTCTCGGTTGACCTTAGCGGACAGTATATGCACAAAACTGCTCCTTTGAGAACTGCGGATGAAATTTTCAATGGTATGACTTTGTTCCCAATTCACCTTATTCCGATGATTTATTCGGATGGAAGTCCTTCCGAACACCCGGAATCGGATAACTCGGGGCTTCGCCAAAACCCCTATAATTACCTCTATTATAGCGGATATAATACCAACTGGGCCAGTACCATACAAACCAAAGTAACACTGGAACAAAAGCTGGATTTTATTACCGAAGGACTATCTGTGAGAGGTAATTTAAGTTTCGATTCTTACTCGGAACAATTTACCAACCGCTCAATGTCTCCTAACTCATTTTATGCCGAAGGCCGTGACGCAGATGGTAACCTGATTAAAAGAGAACGCAACTCGGGTTCCTCTTTAAGCAACCCGTCTACCGGTGCAAGCAGTGGTAACAGAAAAATCTACCTGGAAGCTTCTCTTAATTACAAACGCATGTTTAAAGATAAACATGATGTAAGTGCCGTATTGGTTTATAACCAACGCGAAGAAGTAAAACAAAATGCAGGCCAGGCATTGGAACTGCTACCTTACAGAAAACAGAACGTGGTAGCCCGTGCTACTTATGGATACGATGGACGCTATATGCTAGAGGGTAGTTTCGGGATGACGGGTAGTGATAACTTTGCTCCTGATAACCGCTGGGGTATTTTCCCCGCTATTGGTGGTGCATGGTATGTTAGCCACGAGAAATTTATGGAAAGCCTTACCGATGTGGTAAATAAACTGAAGTTAAGAGTTTCATACGGAAAAACCGGTAATGATAACGTAGGAAATCTGGGACGTTTCCCCTACCGTGAATATCTTTCCGGTCCTACAGGATACGATCTTGGGATTAGCAGTACGTATAACTTCGCTTTTGCTAACTATGTAGCCGGACGTGCCGAGAACAATGCCGCTGCTCCATTGCTGCGCTGGGAAATTGAAGATAAGATTAATGCCGGTTTCGACCTGGGTTTATTTGGCGGACGCGTGGATATGTCGATAGACTATTTCTCTAATCGCCGTAAAGACATTCTTATTCGCCGTACAACGATTCCTACCATGACCGGTTTGCGCCAAGGGCCATTACAAAACTTCGGTGTGGTTACCAATAAGGGTATCGATGGCAATATTGTTATTAAGGAAAACTTTGGCCCTGTATCTCTTACCTTCCGCGGTAACTATACTTATACAAAGAATAAGGTTGTGCAAAGAGATGAAATACCCCGTACATATGCTTACCAAAATGCTACAGGACATAGTATTGATATGCCGTTTCTCTATATTTCCGAAGGATTATATACCCCGGATGATTTTGATATAACAGTTAATCCAACCACCGGAGCTCAATCTTATAAGCTAAAACCAACGTTGCCTAATCCGGGAGCTGCCGTTGCGCCCGGTGATATTAAATACGCCGACCTTAATGGCGATATGAAGATTGACGCTTACGACCAAACGTATGAACATAACTTCCGTACCAGAAACCCGGATGCTGTATATGGTTTCGGATTGAATGCTGAATACAAAGGTTTCTTTGCAGGTGTATTCTTCCAAGGATCATCCGGCACATCAGTAAACTTAATGAGTAAGGCCGAAAACTTCATGCCATTCCGTAATGGTAAGGATGCTTCTTCGGCACGTACAGAAGCGCTCGACCGCTGGACCATGTCGGATCCTTATAACCAAAATGTTCTGTATCCGAGAATGCACGCCGAAAATTTCTCGTATAACCTTTATAACAGTACATGGTGGTACAGAGACGCAAGTTTCCTTCGCCTGAAGAATGTTGAGTTTGGATACCAGTTCAATAAGAAAGAATTAAAGAAACTTTATATGCAAAACCTACGGATATATGTTCAAGGAACGAACCTGATTACCTGGGATAAGGTAAAATACTGGGATCCGGAACTCGGTGACGCGCGTTCGGGCGCCAAATATCCTATATCACAAAACTGGACAGTAGGTCTTGAAGTTACATTTTAAATAATCAAAGCTATGAAAATAAGAACTATATTTTATTCAATCATCCTGACTATTTGTTCACTTGGAATTTCTTCGTGTGCCGATTATCTGGATGTATCCGGGGAGTTCAATAAAGAATTAACCATGGATGAGGTTTTTGAGAATTACAATTATACGCGCCAATGGTACTATAACATTTATAACTGCATTATAGAGTATTCGGAAACCGGATCGGAAATCAATGCTTTCAAAAATCCATGGTCGAATATGGCCGGTGAAATAGCTTCTCAAAAGGCTATAAATTCCAAAGATGCCATGGTAGCAGGCTATACAGCAGGGAACGCGCCTTTCAACCGCTGGACAGATATGTACAGAAATATACGCCAGGCAATGATATTTATTGAAAGAGCAAAACCTGTTGGCGGTGGTTCGAACATACTTACACAAGATGATATTGACCGAATGAAAGAAGAGGCTCGCTTCTTTATTGCGTATTGTTACTTCTCTATCTTTGAATTATATGGCCCATGTCCTATTGTAACAGAAATAGATGACGCAGCTTATCCAACCCTGCTGGATACATACGAACGGGCAACTGTTGACCAGATGGTTGATTTTATTGATGATATCCTCAAAGATATTATTGAAGGTGGCAAGCTCCTTGAATCACCGGTAACCGGTATCGGCACTTATAATCTGAATGAAATCGTACGCCCTACCAAAGTAGCTGCTA
Organism: Bacteroides sp.; assembly: GCA_036724805.1. GTDB lineage: Bacteria > Bacteroidota > Bacteroidia > Bacteroidales > Bacteroidaceae > Bacteroides. Next base: position 84,390 of record DAIMFE010000001.1, on the reverse strand, counting down.
TGGCCTTACGCGCCAAGTTGTGGGTATATGCTGCTTCTCCTTTGTTTAACGGACATTATGGAAAAGAAGTGAAAAATGCAGATGGTACTCCTTTGTTCCCGCAATCGGAAGATAGGAATAAATGGAACACCGCGCTGCAACGGTTGGAAGAACTGCTCACATTTGCAGAAGAAAAAGGACACAGTTTGTACGTGAGCGCGCAAGGGCCAAATCATTCCGTATATAATTTATTTCAGGAGTATAACCAGGAAATATTGTGGTCGACCACCCGGAATAGTTACAGTGATGAACATAAGATGGAAAAGAGAACAACTCCACGTGATGTAAATGCTTGCTACGGAACCATCGGGCCGTCTCAGGAATCTGTTGATATGTTCTTTACTGCCAACGGCTTAACCATACACGAAGATGGAACTTATAAAGAAGACGCATTAGGACAAGTTTATAATCCGGTAAGCAACAAAAATGACAATGGTGTATTTAACATGTATGCCAACCGCGAGCCGCGCTTTTATGCCTCGGTTATTTATCAGGGAAAAAGCTGGCATCTCAACCCCGGCAATAAACCAAATTATACCGTTGATTTCTCAAAAGACGGAGGTGCAGGCCCAAGTTCTTCGGATACTCCGATGGTGGGATATATGCTTGGAAAGTTTAAAAACCGCACAATTATGAACGAAGGTTCTCTTCCTAAATTTGTTCGTCGTGTGTCTATTCTATTCCGTTTGGCCGATTTCTATCTGTATTATGCCGAGGCACTGAACGAAATAGACCCAACTAACCCTGCTATAATCGAATATATTGACAAAGTGCGCGACCGCGCAGGCATACCAACATATGCCAAACTGGAAGCCGATGGCATAAAGACAATCAGGGGAAATAAAGAAGAACAAGCCAAGGCCATCCGCAACGAACGCTTTGTTGAATTATTCTGCGAAGGACAACGCTACTTCGATATTCGTCGTTGGATGATATGTGCCCCCGGACAGGAAGCAGATCAAACCCGCTTCAGCGGAATGAACGAATATGGTGATCCTACTGTACCTATTGGCACATCAGGTTCTTATTATCAAAGAACGGTTATTGAAAGGAGAATGTGGAGAGATGAAATGTATCTGTATCCGATTCATCAGGATATAATCAATCAGAGCCCAACTAAAATGGTTCAGAATCCGGGATGGTAAAAAGATCTATTTACTCCCCTCTCTGCCCAAAGGGCAGAGAGGGGACCCGAAGGGCGGAGAGGGGAGTAAGTATTTACTTATTATTTGGATATCTGCTGCAAAAACTCATAAAGGTTTTCGGACTGTTCAAGATTCAACTTTTTGCGTAATCGGTACCGGGTTATTTCTACTCCTCTTACAGACATATTCATAAGCGGTGCTATCTCTTTGGTAATCATATTCATCTTTACGTAAACGCACAATAGTTTTTCTTTCTTACTCAGACCGGGAAACCGTTCTTCAAGCGCCATGAAGAAGTTACGGTGGAGAACATCGAAATTATCCTGGAATGACTGTAGCATCTTATCTTGCTCCATATTCGTGTCGATTTTATTAATGAGCAAGATGCTTCTCCGACGTATGTTTTCCGGGTTGTTATCAGTAATAGCCTGCCTTATAGCCATAACCTCTTTCTTAATATCGAGCAGCATATCGTTTTTTCGTATAAGATTCAGGGTAGAATTTACCAATTCATCCGTTTTATACTGTAACTCCGCTTTCAGGTTTTCTTGTTTCAACAAATCGATTTCTTTTTCTTTCTGTTCGGCTTCTCTCTTAAATGCTAATTCCCGATGAAGTATTTCTTGTTGCTGCTTCAATATCAATAATTTACGTTTCTGCTGTATGTGGTACCATGCGGCATATAGCAATAAAAAGAAAAGGGATAAATAAGCAATATACGCCCAGGTGTTTCTGTACCATGGGGGTAGAATGCGAAAATTGAATGAGGCTATAGGTGTCGATTCATTCCCTACAGACCGGCATCTCACTTCGAATACATAATTTCCTTCTTGCAGATGGGTATACTCCTTGCCGGTATGCCGACTAAATTCACTCCAATCTTCCTGCGAGTGCCCCAATAAACGACACGAATACATTATTGTATGTTGTGGTTCGGCCATACCCGCGCCATATTCAATACGAATTGAATTGCGGGAATAGGGTAAAACGATCCGTTCGGATTGTTCGATAAAGCTATTACTATATAAAAGGGAATCCTGAAAATTAGTATTGAATATCTTTCTTATTTGTAGATTTAGCGCAATATCCCTGTTTTCATTCTGATTGGTTCTTATCAGCGAGAAACCATCTTCGGTGCCAATAAGTACTTCATCCTGCGAATACGGATACATATCTTCAAAGTCAACGATTAAGGAATTCGATATATAAGGTTCGGAGTTGTTCTTCTCATATTTCTTTTCATTGAAATTATAACGTATTAATTTAAGTACTCCGTTGGTTACGTACCAGATGCGGTGCTGTTCATCCTGAAGTATATATGAATAGTTAGTACTGCCATCAAGTAATTCTTCAAGTTCATGAAACCTTTCGAGAGAATCTCTTAACTGATTATATCTGAATAAACCTTTGGAGGTTGCAAACGTAATATCACTGTTAATGCGGGTTATATAAGTATTCCCATCTACCGGAAGAGAAGGAGTATTGTAATTCTTTACATTTTCCGCTTTCCGCAAGTCTTCCGTTAGTTTTATCCGGAATATCCCATTTTCGCTGTTGGCAACCCACAAAGTATTTCGCGCGTCTTCGGTCATTATCATTTTGCACGACTGGTTTATTCCATTCACCCAGTTTCCATACACCCATTTCCCGTTCCGTTTTTTCAAGGTGTACATTCCAGCATAGGTTCCTGCTATCAATGTATTTCCTTCCTGGTCGGCAGGCACCACATTCCATGTTCCCCATGTGCCGGCAATTTTATCGGCTTGGTTTCCATTCAAAACATATACTCCGTTATCCGAATTACAAAAGACCCCTCCACTGATGTTTCGTACAGACCACACTTGTCCTTCAGTTCCTTTCATCAAGTGTATATCGAAATCCCTTTCAATACCCAAATCCTCTGTTTCAGCGTAATACAATCCCTGATTAGTTCCCAAGTATAAATAATTATCTTTAAATATCGCACTATACCCTGTGCCTATAGCGCTGCTTTTACCCAACGATAATACCGGATAGTTAAGGTGTACACAGTCAATTCCATTATCCAGCCCCATCCACAGATTAGCATCTTTATCGAAACATGCCCTCAGCACTGTATTATTTTGTAAGCCATTCTCAACCGATATTTGTTTGATGGCATCCGTTTGTATATCCCAAATCAATATTCCATTCTGTACTGTGCCCAATCCGATATAATCTCCATTATTAGTGGCACAAAACAATTGATTATTTCTTATTAAATCATTCGCTCTACCCTCATAGGCAGTTAATACACCATTATCATAGAAATACAAACCGTTCCTGCTGCTAACCACCAATATTCCTTTTTCCGTAGGTACCAATGCTACAACCTTCAAATCACGTATGGATGCCGTGCCGGGCAGCACCGATAATTGTCCCTTATCCAATGTCATAAGCCCCTGGTTTGTATGCATATAAAGTTTATTGTTTGCATAAGTGGAGCAGTTAATACTTTGATTATTCACCGCAATAGATAAGGAATCTTCACGGAACAAAAACGCAGCGTTGTTGGATACAAAAAAAGTTCCTTCTTCGGTTGAATGGATTTCCCATATAACTCCAATTCTTATTTCAGGAGGAAGTTCCCGGGAAAGGCTGTTATAATCCAGTTCACCTTTCGTGTTAGGAACAAAATATCCAAATTCTTCCATCCCGCCTCCATACACACGATTGTCATTTCCGGCGGCTACCGAACGCATCTTTTTTTTATTACCGAATGAATAAAGATTCCAGTAAACACCATCAAATTCCAATAACCCACTATTATTTGCGATATACATCCACCCATTGGGCTGCTGGCAGATCTGCCAACTCTGATTTGCAGCATTATATTCTTTTTTACTGTAATTACTAATGGTGTATTGCCAACTACCATATACAGGAAAAGAGCATAAAATTGTAATAAAGAAAATAAATGTATTCCTTGTATTCCTCATTGTTCCTTCAATTAAAAAAGGGTTACAACCTTATATTTGTGTTTGCGACCTAAGATGTAGAGCAAATGAATGCTACGATCCTATTAACCCTAAACAAAGATAAATATAAAGTCCGTAATTGGAAACAATAAATAAAAACGCATGGTTTGTACCCCCGCTTAAGAGAGTCGGATTATTCCAAATCTCTCAACAAAGGCGCAAACCATGCGAAACCTTTTTATTTAACTCTAACGTTGAAGAATTTACTGCGTCCGGTAATGAACAATGTATTACCGTCTTTACCACCAAATTGAATGGTTGACGGACGTTCGGGAACTTTAATCACTCCCTTTTGGTTGCCGTCTTTATCAAAGATATAAATCTGTCCATCGGCTACATACAAGTTACCTTCTTTATCTACTGCCGAGCCGAATTCTCCCCATTCAACAAAATACTCCAGATTAGATAACGTTCCATCGGCAGCTACATTCATGCGTACCATACGGCGGTCATAATCATCTGATGTATAGAATGGTTTACCCGGATAAGCTTCCAACATGGAAGAAGAGCGGGCAATGTCGAATTGGTTCGGGATAATGGTCTTTCCATCAGGAGCCACAAAACACTTTTCAGGCTTAAACATGGCCACTGTATTGAAGTCATGGAAATCGCGCCATCTGTTAGAAGGATACAAAGCCTTGGCTACTGTTGGAATAGAGCCCATCGTAACCATTGGTAATGCTTTAATTGTTTCGTCCGGATTATTCGGATCGATAGAATACACACGGGTTTCGAAAGAATCATTTCCGTAACCGGCAAACGATGTTCCGCGAGTATCCGGATAAGAAATCGGTCTTTCCTGTTTACCATTTACCATATATCCGGGTTGTGGCCGGTAACGGAACAAAACCAAGAGGTTATCTTCCGTATCACAGCCCAACGACATAGGTTCCCACGGAAAATCAGCGACCAATGAAAGCGTATTGGTTTCGGCAGACCATTTGTAAATCCGTCGGAAACGTTGTTCGCAGAAATAAATATTGCCTTTGCTGTCGCGGGTAATACCTTCGACAAACTCGAAGCCACGCGCCAGTTGATTTACTGTTCCTACCTGATCCGAAAGGGCTATCTGACGTGGCTCGTTACCCGACACCACCATCCTTTGCCATTCCCACGGACGCACTTCGATGTCTTTATTGATATCATACACAGGTATATCTGTGGTGTATTTGATCTGGGAATAATTGTGCATGTTGAGGAACTCGATATTCCGGCAATTTTGCCATAAGCGTACCGAATTGTGATAAGGTTCATTTACACGAATCACACGAAACATGTACAGATTGGCAAAAGTAATGTCGTGGCAATTGTCCATTTCGATAGGCTGACACTCGGTACCTTCGCGGCTTTCTTCTTCGAGCTGAAAGCAATAAACTTTCCAGTTGGCAACGTTTTTGAAACGGGCTTCATTGCGCACATGGTGTTCTAAAGACATGGCATAAATACGTCCAGATGTGTTGGTATTGCTTATATACAAGCCACTGGTAGCGTACGTTGAGGCTGTCCAAACGTCTTTAATCGTACCACCGCCATTATTGGTTACCCAAAAACTCCAATACTGATTGTCCCAGGCAAGGTCCATTCCTTGTGCCGAAACCGGATTGTAAGGCGAACTAATCCTCCGCTCGCGTGATCTCCATTCGGGCGCCTTTTCACCCGGAACCGGTTTATGCATGCCTCCATGACCACCAACAAACTTAATATCGTTCAGGTACGATCCTGCTCCAGCCATCCATTTCACGCCTACCGCCCGGTAGTTATATCCTCCCGTATTGATTCCTATGGCATTTAATATATTATTTCCACCTTCCGAGGATTCGACCATAGCCTTAGGCGCGCCAAAACCACTGAAAGCAGGCGTGCTTTCATCCAGTCTGAACTGGGTTCCAAACGGATGCAAACCAATCAAGCGGGTATTCGGCTTCATGCGGATCGTTTCAGTGATTTTGTACCAACCCTGCGGAACGTAAATATTGTCGTGCTTGTTGATTGCATCCTGAATAATTTTTGTATCATCGGTTTGTCCATCTCCTTTCGCACCTAAATCGCGAAGATTTACCCATGTTTCCATCTGCGGAAGGGCTGGTATATCCCGAACGAGGATTGCTGAAAGTTTGCCGATAGGTTCAACATCCGTTACTGTTTTGTACTCGGGCTGGGATACCATGTCATTTAAATTCAGCCCATGACTGTAGTTCTTAATACGATATACTTTGTGGCTTACAGTAGTTTCCGTATTGCTCCGGCTATATTTGGCCAATATAGGGGCATTGCTACATTCTACGTTGCGGAAAGTAATCTGGTTATTGCTGTTATTCTCGTTGCTGATACGTACAATCGGGCCTTTTACATTTTCGAAACGGCTGTTCTCAACAAACAACCGATCGGCATAGTTAGGGTCTATATCGAACACGCAAGGCACATTCTTTGCCTGAATATTTACCATAGCCAAACCTGATTCCTGACAACGAAGCGCTGCAATTCGCTGACCCTCGAAATAAGAATCGACCATCATTACCTGCCAACCGGGAGAAGCTTTGGTAGTATAGATTCCATAATCACCCCCAAAGAAAGCAACGTTTTCGAGTTCGTTTCCAACCTCGAACAAGCCTGCTTTCCCTTTTCCGGCATACACGGCTACATGACTGATGAAGCTATGTTGCGCAAAGTGAGTACGCAAACCTACAGCATGCGGATTTCCGTCTTCAATTCTCAGATTAATGTTCGACATAGCACTATAGAACGTACTGGCACCGGCATCGCGAACAGGACCGCCCGGTTCAACGATACTGCCGGTAAACCAAAACATATAAGATGCTTTGCCCTTGTCGGTAGGAACTTCTTCCTGAAATCCCGGAGAATTCTTGGTCAAAATAAATTCGGGACGTTTTTTTCCGTAACCAATCAAACGAATGGCACTGGGAACATAAATAGTCTTGCTGATGCGATACTTTCCTTCGGGAATAAAGAGGATTCCGAAATTCTTTTCTCTCTTTACCTGATTTATTGCTTCTTGAAGGATATCCGACACATCCATTTTTCCATCTGCCCGAATATTATAATTTTCGGGGGTAAAATACATTGCCTCAGGATCGTCCGGACGCATTGTGTAGATCGAATTCAAATCTACGGCGGCGAGTTGAAAACTGATCAACAAGCCGGCCAGCACACAAAAAAACTTTCTCAATCTATTCATTTTTTATAGTTATTAATGCAATGTTGTTTAGTTAAAGATTCTTGCCACCTTAAACTGCACTTTCACTATCATCGGCAACAAGCCTTCTTAACTAAAACAACACTGGTTATTAATGGTTATTAATATAAATCTGATATAAAATTTCTCTTTATCTGTTCCAATAATTGGGGATACTTTCATGCCCACGGGCTTTTCGGGGCTTTTGGCTATAAGGCTGAGCTTTACCGGAGTGGATATTATACAGGCACTTAGCCGTTTCTATCATAGCTTCTACCTGATATTTGTAGGGACGATCGGTTACATCTATCAATCCGCAATTGTAGTTTTCACCATCGCTGCCGCGTCCTGTCAGATCTTGGTCGCACCATTGAAAATAGGCTGTACCGATTAGTGCGGGATGAGAATAACCTTGCTCGGTATAATAGCGATAAGCCACCCCTCTCTGTTCTTCATTTTCTACTTGCCAAAGCGACTGCGCCATACCTCTGTCAACCGTTCCGAAATGATATTCACCAATAATCATAGGCATATTGGTAAGGCGCAAAGCCCGATCCATCATCTCGGTATCGGGTTTCAGGGCATAACAATTGAAACTAAGTATATCGAAAGCATTGCGGCAAATCTCCATAAGTTCTTCGTCAAGTTCGTTCAGATTGCCAAACCGGATGCCCAGATTCAAATGATTGGGATCATACCTCTTCATAGTTGTTTTTACGGTTTGCAGAAATATATTGAACGTTTTATAAACGAATGCCTTTTTGCGTTCGGAGGAATTGTCGTTCTCTAAGAATTTTTTCAATTCTGCTTTTATCGGACGGTCTTTTCCTTCAAGGATTAGATCACAAAGACGGGCTTCCTGCCCCAGCCACGAGGGCTCGTTTCCTACAAAGTAGCCAAGAACCCAGGGGTTGTTTTTATTTGCCGGCAGATACTCGCCCATACTCGAATTCATTTTAGTCGCAAAGTCAAGAGCATATACATCGGCCAATCCCATCAGGTCGCCATCCATACCCAATCCTCGCAATCCAAGTGTATGCGCTTTTCGGTTCAATTCGTACACTGCGGCGCTAGACCAATTGGCTATTGTGTTCAGTCCCCATTTGTTCATACGTTTAATTGACATTTCGGTCGACTTTTTGTGAAAATCTTCTCCGTAACGGCGATAGAGATTCCATATTCCGTATGACGCCAAACTATTGTTACGGGTACTTTGCCACAAATTTTTCGGAGGTAGTTCTTTAAACATATTGGCCCGTTTGTTCAGGTTGACAACATATCCGCCCCTTGCGGGAGTTACACAATCTATACCATGAGAAAGGAATAAATAACCATCAGGATCAACAAACCACCAGCGGCCGTCTATCTTTTCTGTCCGGAAAAATCCGGTTCCTTTTACTTGTTGTTCCAGATAGCCCCCGTAGCGGGAGTAATTATAATCGGATATATTACTTTCTATTTCTTTGTCTTCGGCTTCCCATTCTGCTTTCAATTGCTCCAACGAAGCAATTTTTTCAGGATATTGCACCAAATTGTGTTGTCCAAATTCATCTACAGCAGGCTCGCTACCGAGATATTCATCGCCCGGATCATCCACAGCCAGTGTAATGGATCGGATTTCAAATTCGGGATTTCCGATAGGTGCCCGCATACGGATACCGATGGAGTCTACTCCATGAAGTTCGCCGCGATCTCCTCCCAGATTGATCCATCCGGTGTAGCGGGGCTGATTGAATGTTGCCGCCAGATCGATTCTGGCATCCGGCAATCGGCGGTAGAATTTGAGAGGGATGGCCAGTTTGTTCCATCCATTGGGCAAGTAACTCATCACACGCAATTCGTTATATCCGTAATCTGTTGTAAAACCTACATGAAAACGTTGGGCTGTGGTGATTCGGAATTCCAATACAACATAATTGTATTCATCCCAGTTCCGGGGCAAATCCGGATTAATATCCCAAATGGCAAACTTTTGCCCGGAGACTTCGTGGTTGCTGTTGAATTTTATTTTAAACTCTTTTGGAGCAAATGTACATTGACTTAAAAATAACAGAATGAGGAGAGCTGTACTAGTGGTGATTTTCTGTTTCATTTTTCTTTGTATTAGATAATTAAAAGACAGAGACACAGAGACACAGAGATACCTACGATACTACGCATTGAAAACTTTAACTATCGCAATGCTGAGCGTAGTTATAAAAAAGGCGTCCTTCCATGGGACAGAACGCCTTTTTTGTAGTTCATCAAATATCCTTTAGAAAGGAATAGTTACCAATGGGCTGTAGTTGTGACGTATTGTCCCTACATTAGGTAAGCTTGCCAACGCGCCAATCCTGAAGTAATAATTTTTACCTGTATACTTAAATGAATTTCTGTCTTGATCCAAATCAATAGTCAAAGTATAGGTTGTCGATGGATTAATCGCAATTGCCGGATCAAACACTTCCATATCAGTACCACTGTTCAGGTCAAATTTGATACTGTTAGCTACCCACATGTCAGAGAAAGCAAACAACCGGATAGACGATAACTCTACTTCACTCTTGCCACCCTCTAGCGAGAAAGTTGCAATTATTTTATTGCCATTCTTTGTAATACTCGGATTTACAACACGAATGTACGGAGTTACCTCAAAGTTCTTTGTGTTATTTCCTTTTTTAAGTACCACATCTTTTTCTTCAAAAGAATAGCAGTTACCGTTCTCGAAGCGGATATTATAAGTTGCCGCGAAAATCATGTCATTACGATATTCTCCTGTATTCTGAATTCTCCAATTCTGGTTTGACGGATTAGCAAAACCTTGCTCCACAACCGTAAGCCCACACTCCTGAATATCAGTTCCTACCAGTTCTCCCGTTTTAGCATCCAGGAAAGAACCGTGAATGGAAGCGTTAGGGCCTTCGTAATTGTCTATTTCACAAGAAGTAAATATCAATAAACAACATGAGATGAACAATACTATTTTTTTCATAATTATTCTAGAATTTAGTAATATTAATAGCCGGGGTTTTGAACCAAACCGTTTGTACCTGTACCCGGAATACTTTTGTAATAGCTCTGCGGAGCGAATGTTCTGCCATTCTGCAATTCATCACCATGGAAATTGGCACGTACGAATATGTACTTCGGAGTATTTTCCGGTGTTGTATGGCGCAGGTCGATTATCGGAACCAAGGCAGAACGCATACCGGCATTGAAATACTGATGATTGTCGCGACGACGAACCATATCCCAAAAACGTTTGCCTTCGAAAGCCAGTTCTACACGACGCTCTTTCAACACATTCTCCAGTGTCAAAGGAATGTTGTCGGTATGAGCGGCACGATGACGTATATCGTTGAGATACTGAGCCGCCTTAGTTGCATCACCCTTACCGCTTTCTACCACAGCTTCCGCGTAATTCAGATAGATTTCAGATAAGCGCATGTCGATAAACGGAGTAATTACAGAATTCCAGTTACTTGCTAAGTCTTTAAATTCTTCCATATATTTACGGACAGAAAAGCCCGAAGTAGTATAGTTTCCGTTCTCACTATTACCTATGTTATGAAAACCGGAGAAAGATGCGGTTCCCTCGGCTCCAAAAGCAAAATAATCTTTACCGTCTTTACCTTTGGCTGAAGTATTGTTGTAAATAGAAATCTGACCTTCCTGATCTATCAGTCCTCCTTGCATGATAATTTTAGTACCGTTATAAGAAGAACCCGGAACAATAATGCTTGCCTGCAAACGGGCATCTTTATCTTTAAACGGATCGGAAAGGTTATCGTATTCCACATAAGGGTCGCTTACATTAACATTGCCGGGGAGCTGGACATTGCTTACATTCCGTTCCATTCCATCTGTCCGCGTTCTGATAGGAGCGCTTTTACCGGTACCATCATCGGTATAATCCTCATAGAGGTCTACCAAATCAAGTGTAGGGCTAAAGCGTCCATAACGTATAGCACCCGGATTTACCTGAGCCAAAGCATAATACAAACTCCAGCTATGCCCTTGGTTAGAATTAGTTGTTCCATCGGCATAACCACGAGCAAGAATCACCTCATTGTCGGGAGTAGTCAAGAACAGTTGCTGATAGTTAATTATAGCATCGGCCACAGAAGAAGGATTAGCTCCGTAAAGAGACTTACCCGAATTATTGATAATATCTTCGGCAGCAGAAATACATTCCCCATAAAAATAATCGGCTTCAGACTTGTCTATACCTACCAATTTTTGAGTAACTGCCTCACCTGCCAATGGGGCTTTGTCCCAATACTTGGCTAACGAAGCGGCAAACAATGCGGCACGCGATTTCATTCCCAAAGCTGCCCATTTGGTAAAACGATAGCCGTCTTTGGTTGCCGGCAGCACTTTAGCCGCCTCGTTGAATTCTTGTATGATAAACTTCCATGTATCAGACTCGGTGCTACGAGGAACTTTCAGTGTTTCAGGATTACCCGGAACGTAATCACCGTCCTGTACATAATCGATAACAGGTACCCCCCCGTAACGCTTAGCCAAACCAAAGTAAATATAGGCACGGGCAAAACGGGCTTCAGCTACCATACGTTCGGCATCGTCTTCATTCAGTATTCCTTTTTCTCTTGAAGATTCTATCGTTTCAATAAATATGTTTACCTGCCGGATATCATCGTATGGCCACCAACTGAAACTTTCTGTAATACCGCCTCCACCTTCACTACGGGCTGCCTCATCGGATAGAAAAGCTATATTACTGGATCCGTTCACACCATCGTAATTGCGAGCGTTGAAACCGGTATAAGGACGAAATACAAAATCTTCCATGGGAACTGTTGTGTAAACTTTAGCCAATAAAGCCTTTACACCTCCGCCTGTCTCTGTCAGTTTATCCCCAGGCACTTTATCGAGCGGTTCCAGTTCTAAGAAACTATCGCAACCGGTGAATCCTACAAGAGCACAAAACGCCAATATGGGCAATATTTTTTTCTTCATAATATTCCAAACATTAAAAATTAATATTCAAACCTACGTTATAGGATTTCATCAACGGATAGGCCAAGCTGGCCCCCCAATCACGTTCTTCCCTTTCAGGGTCGGCGTTCTTCAACAGAGGGTCACACCATGTAAGTAGGTTGAAACCGTTCAGGAAAAAACGACAACTACTGATACCCACTTTCTTAGTTAGGCTTTTTGGCAAAGTGTAACCAATTTCCAAACTCTTTAAACGCAAATATGTAGCATCCGGATTCCAGAAACTGATAGCGCCGGCACCCCAAGAGTTACCATTATCTTGTGTACCGGTAAAATCACGGCGCAAAGCCGGATATTTTCCGGATATCCATTTGGTAGCAGGGTCATAAGGGTCATCTGTAACATTGGCCGCATGCCAACGATCCATATATTTCTTCATCAAAGTAGGATTAGTCTTAGATCCGTAGCCAAATACATCATCATTGGCATATGATATGATATGACCCGAAGCACCCTGAAAGAGAACATTCAGATCAAAATCCTTGTAAGTTAATCCCAGATTCAAACCAAACTGATAAGGAGGATTAGATCCGGAACGGCGAGAATCGGGTCTCGTGTCATTCATATCAATAACACCATCTCCATTTTGGTCTATAATCCTGAAAGACCCCGGCAGCATCATAGAGTTACCATTACTACCTCCATACAAAGGCGCTGTTTCCAACTCGGCCAAAGAACCGAACTGGCCGTTATACTGCTGTATAAATATACCTCCAAGACCGTGATCCCAAAGGCCATTTATCGTACGATAATCTTTACCATTCTGCCAGCGATCCATAGAACTGGTGTAATCTCCATGTTCAACATATAAGTTCTTCTCGCGTACAAAAGCATAATTAGCGCTTACATCGTAGCTCCAGTCTTTACCTATATTACCCCGTGTTCCGATTTGCAATTCAAAACCTATATTTTCGTTGGAGTTGATATTCTCCTGTGGGAAACTGGCTCCAAAAGTATTAGGAATATCCTGCAAACGGGCAGCTAAAATACCATCGTTCTTACGACGGAAGACTTCTGCTGTTCCATATAATTTTCCGTTCCATAATTCAACATCCACACCAATATTGGTTGTTTTGGATACTACCCACGAAAGGTTGTCGAGTATCACACCCGGAGCTTGCATACCAATCGTCTGAGTAGTGCCATCGAATACATAACCAAACGGGTTATTGTCTCTTTGAGACTGTGTGTAAGCACCCACATATTGAAACGGGTTACCTGCATCAAAACCACTTTCTCCGTAAGAAGCACGCAGTTTCAGATTGGTAACAAAGGGTAACCCTTCTTTCATAAATTTCTCTTCGGTCATACGCCATCCGGCACTGAATGACGGGAAGAAAGCCCAACGGTGTCCCGGCGCGTAACGATACGAACCATCGTAACGAACTACGGCCTCCAACAAATATTTACCTGCGTAGTCATAATTGGCACGCATCAGATAGGCTGCCAAACGAGTTTCTCTACGATAACCTCCGTTATTGGCTGTGCTCTGGTCGGCCTGATTCAAAATATCGTTGCTGAAATAGCCTGCATATCTACGAGAACCCATAAGTTCATCATAGCGGCTACCTGACATTTCGGCAACGGCTGTCAGGTTGATATTGTGCTGCTCGAAGGAGTTCACATAGTTGGCCTGAACGCGACCATAAAGTTTCTGAAAGATACCCATGGTATTGCTGTAGCGATCTTGTCCGGAAACTTTAGTCGGAGTATTGGTGAAGTAGTCATATAACTGATACGACTTCTGCAATTCTGAATTGTTGCGGTTATTGCCGTTAAAAGAGCCCAGTAAGCCAATGCTCAGTCCGCTAACAAATGGAACTTTCCATGTCAAATCCACATCGGCCGAATAATTAAGTCCCCTGTTGCGGCGGTAGCCATCCATATTGGGATCGACCAAAGCTGCTGCATTTTTACTCTCGGGAGCAATATCAGATAAATGATCGGTAGAACCGATGGCGTACGGCCCAATACCACGGTCGTTAACCAACAAAGTCTTGAATGTCCATATAAAATCTTCACGAGGACGCTGTGTTTGATTCCAACGCCCGGACACATTTACATTCATTGTAAGACCCTTAGCTAATTCGGCAGTCAGATTAGAGCGGAAGTTATAGCGCTCATAATATTGGATGCCACTCTTCAGCAAACCATTGTCGCGGTTATAACCCAAACTTACGAAATATTTTACCTTTTCGGAACCACCGCGTATCGACAATGTATGCGAAGTTTGAAATGCGTATTTATTCATATACATATCAATCCAGTCCCAATCCTGATAACCTTCTTCTCCGTTTTTATATTTGTCGAGTATGTCCTGAGTATAAACTTCGGCCTTCTTTCCGTTGCGAGACATTTCATTTTCCATCAATCGGAATGTATAGGCATCAACCGTTTCTTCCATTCCGGTAGCATGTTTCAATCCGAACAATCCGGAATAAGAAATACGTGTTTTTTGGGCAACACCTTTCTTTGTGGTAACGATAATAACACCATTGGCAGAGTTCATACCATAGATAGCCGCGGAAGCATCTTTCAGAACAGAGATACTCTCAATGTCTTCAGAAGTAAGTTGCGCAAGCTCTTCTGCTTCACGGGTAACGCCATCAATAACTACCAACGGTTCACCATAACCACGAATACTGAGCATATTGTCGAAAGTTCCCGGCTCACCTGTTTTCTGGCGAATCAACAGCCCCGGCATCTTTCCTTGCAGATTGTTAATTAAATTTTCACTTTTGGTAGTTTGGATATCGTCTGAGCTGATCGCTGTAATAGCTCCTGTTAACGATTCCTTCTTTTGCGTACCGTATCCTACTACTACTACCTCATCCAAAATTTCTGTATTCTCAGTCAATACGATGGTTAGATTCGATGAAATCCCAATTGGTATTTCACGAGGAATATATCCTATGTAACTTATCAGCAAAACGGCATCGGCAGAGACATTGGTAAGGGAAAATACTCCATTAATATCGGTACTAGCCCCATTAGATGTACCTTTAACTGTAACACTTACCCCAATAAGTGATTCACCCTGTTCATCGATAACTTTACCGGTTATATTTCTGGCTTGTTGTATGTCTTGCACTCCGGCGGATTTTGCACTTTGTGAATAAGGCCTTTCCGCAAAAGACACTGTGAATACACAAGAGAAAAGGAGATAGGCTAAAATTCTCTTCATATTTAAAATTTTATGTACATTTTTCATAATATTACATGTTAATATAATCAATTCATAATTTAATCATGGCTTAAGCTGGCTTATAGACCAGTATTTATCCACATTTCATTCATTCTTCATCATAGGCATTTCGATTTCTTATAGTTATACATTATTGTTTTAAATTAATTCAGCTACAATTTAATCTTCTTGTATTCATCCATTAGCTTTTTCAAGGTTACTGCATCAGATTCGGTAAGTGTATATGTTTGAGGATCATAATAGTTTTTAAGGAAACTATCAGCACCCGACCATACAGTAGAAATAATTCCTTGAAAATGATTTCCCATTCTTGGTGTGGAACTCTCGCGAAAGTTAATCATGTCTTCCAACTGCTCTAAAGCAAGCTCCGGTTTTCGCCAGGGGCAAGTAGCCACATCAAATCCTTTCATGGCAAAATAAACGGCTGTTTGATCCGGGCGTTCGTAATGCCAGTCGCAAATAAATACCTCCTTTGGTATAAGGTCAATAGCTTTATGGGTATTGTTCATACTGGCTTCCCATGCACCAATCCCTGTGGTTTTTCCATCTATCAAACGGTCGCCCCAAATCATTAACCGTCTTTCTTTCTGTGAGAGATGGTTTTGTATTTTGGTAACCTCACCTGCATAGAGTTCGGCTTTATCATGTCCGCCACAACGGCGACATTTATCATCGCCTATGTAAAACACTTCATCCATTCCGGCATGAAAGAATTCGGCTTCAAAAACATCCATTAGTTCATCTACCAATGCAAATACTACTTTGTGAACTTCAGGGTGCAACGGGCAATAGCTCTTGCAATACAATCCGTCCGGATTGGGCCAACCCGAATAGTTTTTGGTATCTACATGAGGAGTTTCATCGAACTCAGGATATACACGAAGTAAGTTTAATGTTGTCTCTGCCCACGACTGATGCCCTAACAGATTGATTTGTGGAGCCAGCTTAATTCCATGCTTTTTGCATAAAGTTACAATCTTCTTGATATCTTCCTTTGTCAGTGGATTCGGATCTCTAAGTTCCGGATGGCTTTCGTATGCATAATTCCAATCTACCCGTAAAATAAGTAAATTGAAGTGCGCAGGGGCTAATTCTTCTTCAATAAATTTAAGAAATAAGTTCATACCATTTACAGATGGCGCCGCAATAGCTAATCCCCGGACAGGAAGTACAGAGTCAATCTTTTCATTCTTTGTTTGTGCATGTATGGTTAACAAACTCAGGCATGTACAGATTAAAAGTAATAATGTGTGTTTCATTGCTTTGACTTTAATCAGTTATTATTACGTTAAGAAAACATCCGGTACTTTAGTTACCGGAGTGACCGATGCTATTTTTCCGGCAACATCAAAGCCCGATGGACAGCGAACCGTACAAGATTCACAATCCGAACAGGGGTTGGACGAAAGATTTAAACTTAATAAAGTATCCTTTGATTGTTGCGCATGTTTATATCCGTAAGCATACATATAAGCACGCATAATATCCGGAATAGGTAATTGCTTGGGGCATTGTTGCCGACATTTACCACATTGCTGACAATAAAGAAGTTCACGTTCGGTAAGCATAGCCAGATATTGCTTTTCGTCTACAGTCAGTTCGGGCTGATAAGCTGCTTCCAGGCATTCTTCTAACTGCTCATAGTTAAATAAACCCGGTATTACAGTAGTAATATTTTTGTTTTGCCATACCCAATGAAGGCAAGCTTTGGCATTTATTTTTTTCTTTCCTTCCGCATCTTCAACGCCTCCTGCCATTGCTTTCATGGTAATGAATCCCATACCGGATTTTACACCCCGTTCCATGGCAGCTTCTATCTCCTTTATATTTGTCATCTTGAAATTATAACTAACCAGGGCAATATCGTATATGCCTACGTCAATGGCTGCATTGATAACTTCCGGATTTTGTTCATGAGAAGAAAATCCTAGAAAGCGTGTTTTCCCTTCTGTTTTTGCTTTCTCCATAACCTTTATCACCCGCTCATCTTTCACAGAAGCAGCTGTTCCCATGTGTATGTAAAGACCATCCACATAATCCATTCGCAAACGTTTCAGGCTTGCTTCCAGCCGGCTGTTGAAGTCTTCTTCAAAGTTATCTTGTAAGGGATAAGGGAAATATATTTTTGTGCAGACAAAAGCAGATTCACGTGGTTTTCCTTGTAAAGTTTTACCAACCATTTCTTCATTACGGCCATTTTGATATCCGTTGGCGGTATCGAAATGTTTGACGCCCGCGTTATAGGCAGCCCGCAACACATTATTGCTATCGGGTCTATCTACTCCTAATCCAAGTATAGGTAATTCTATACCTGTACGCCCGAGTGTGCGAACCGGTATAGAATTACCTTTATCCAACAGCTTTCCATCGGATGAGTTTTTCCCCATTGCAGGAAGGAAAAAAGTCCCTAATGCCGTAGTTGCAGAAAGGCGCAGAAAGTTTCTACGATTGATGTATTTCTTTTTCATTTTCATTTCAGAATTCGGAAATTAATGAGAACCACTTTCCGGCCGAAGAGCCCCATACTTCTTTATAAGTCGCAGTATTGAACTGAGGCCAGTAGGGAGTGTCTTCATTAAAACGTGACTGCATGCCAACAGGTATTTCTCCTACGGTTTCACCCGGTAAGGCTACATATTGTTGCGCGTAATTGCTACCTTCTCCCCAAATTAATGATTGACCGAATGGATTTTTACCCACAATCCAGAAGAGTTGCTGTTCGGCTATATTCATCAGTTCTTTATCTTTCAGGAACTTTCCGCAAAGTGCTGCTGCTTTTCCGGTGGAAAGGTGCACTGCGGCGTTTCCTTTGAATGAAAACCAAACAGGGAATACACGAAGGTAATGCTCTTTATCCAACCTTACCCCGTTCTCCAATTGTTCTTTGTAATCATTGTGATCTATCTTATGTATTCCTACCTGTACCTTATAGAAATTAATAGAATCCTTTACTTCATCCACATGATACACCCCACTGGGAACCATTCCATAGGGCTGTACGTATTGCATTATATTTTTCAGGTAATCACCAAAAAGTGTAATTGCATTTACCCATTTATTGTAATCCGGATGACTTGGTTGAGTTTCGCACAAAGCTGTTAATGCTTGCATATAAGTATGATCGCGTGATTGGTGGGTATAATGAACTATTGATTTCTTTTCCAAATCTCTGTAGAAGAATCCACGGGTTTTGTTTTTATCCTTTAATGATTCTGTACGCTGACATTGAAGTGTATATTTAATATAATCGGCAGCAATATCTGCGTATTTTTTTTCTTTAGTGAGTTTATAAAGCATACTGGCCGCCCATGAAATATTTGCCATATACTGACTTTGAGATGCCATTGCCGCATGATCACCCCCTCCTCCCGCTCCGAGCAGTTCGTTGTATCCAAATTCTTCAAAGCGTTTGATGGCAAAAGCAAAATCTTCTTTAGCAACTTTATAAAGATGCTCTTTCAGCATAACATCCTTTTCAATTAGCATCGAAGCGTAGGCCTCAATACCAGCAAAAAGAAAATTTTCAAAAGCACGGTTATGAATTCTTACCTGCCGTCTTCCCGCATCATCTTTCGTTCCGATAAATCCGTCTGTCCATAGATTTGTTCCCCAGGTTTGCACCCGATAACCATCACCGAACCGGGTTTTTAAGACATAATCCAATCCCCACTGGGCTTCTTCCATAAGGCGCAGATACAGTTGATCATTCTTCTTTTCTTTAGCCCGGTTTGCCATTTCCAACATTGAAAAAGCTATTTCTCCGGTTTGCAGCGTTTGCTGCGACATATCTGCTGCATCGTGCCAGCCCCCGTTCACAGTAAACTTCATCCCATTATGTTCCCCATTTAAATCTGTATGACAGGCTCCATGCTTTTCGGGTACGGGGTAACCGCAACGTTCAACAAACATGAAGTTAAGAACACGCCAGGCTGAATTGTCCCAAATATTGTGGCTTATATAAAAAGGTTGAGTAGTTACATCTCCAACACGTATCATGTATTGGCCTTCTTTACCGAAATCTGTGAAGTTTATCGTCTCAAAAGAACCAATACGTGTTTTAGTCGGATTGATGCTTCCTTCGTGTACCACTTGAGATGTAGCACAATCAATTAATTGGTATTTACCCGAATGATTTTTTACTCTAACAATTGCCGACTTTTCACTATCAATACCATATCCGGTAGTGGAATGAATAATACGATTCTCTGCCGGCATCCAGCCGCTCACTACTTCTGGATTTTCAATCTCCTGCAATTCAACCGCATCAATATCAAATTTAAGCACATCACCCATGGTACGTTCTTTTCCAAAGACTTCGATAGCAAAAGAAAGTTTAGTTACTTTATCACGTGCCAGTTCCGTCATTTCAACAAAGCATTCGTTCCATTGGCCATTGATGAGATTTATTTCATGATAACCTTCACGCCCGTATTTATCGGGAACTTTTATCTTCCCATCATTCTCTACATATAGATTAAGGTAAATGCTGCGGGCACCTTCGCAATCGGGATAAATGTATAGTTTAATACGGTTGTATTTTTCCCAGCTTTCACCCCCCACATCAAAACTTACAAGAGAGGTGCCAAACCCCAATCCCCAACCCAGAAATTCATCTACAGTAGTAGGCGCATATAATCTGAGGCTGTTTTTTCCGGTAATACTTCTTTCGTTGGTTTGAGAGAAACCACCTATTCCTTTATGAGCCCATTTACCCATATCCTCCATGTCACACAACATCTTGGAAACCAGAACTTTCTTTTTTATACCAAATATTTCGAATGATTTACTGTAGTCCAATGGTAAAGGACTATGCACATACCCGGTATTACGAATATCTTCTTTCAATTTTTCATCGATTTGCGCGGAAAGAAAATGAAAAGGAAATGCTATAACGATAGCAAGTATAATCCGTTTTTTTAAATGTTTATGCATTGGTATCCATAGTTTAAAGTCCGATTGCAATATTACATATAATGCTAAATATCATGGTTTGATAACTATCATAATTCTTCCATTTTCTGTTATATAACGGGGTGTACGAAGAATAGAGCTTCTTACTTAAATAGTTATCCAACCTTTTTTGTTAGTATTTAAACCCGGCTATTTCTTTTTATGGCTAGTATTGCAATCAACAATAATCTTTAAAAGGAAAACCATGAAAGCACGAAATGCCTTATTATTATGTCTCCTGTTTATCTTTTCGGCATGCAATGAAAATAAAAAGAAAGAAGAGGCCGAAAAAGTAGTTATCGCTTATGTTACCTCCTGGAATAATGTTATGCCGGATGTAACATACCTCACACACATTAATTATGCATTTGCCCATGTAAATGAAACCTTTAACGGAGTACGCATAGATAATGAAGAACGACTGAAACAGATTGTTGGCTTAAAAGCACAGAAACCCGAACTTAAAATATTACTCTCCATTGGAGGATGGGGAAGCGGACGTTTCAGTGAAATGGCAGCCGATGATAACAACCGCAAAGGTTTTGCAAAAGATTGTGGTCGTATTGTAAAAGAACTCGGGCTGGATGGTATCGATATAGATTGGGAATATCCAACCTCAGACATGGCAAAAATATCAGCTTCGCCGGACGACACCAAAAACTACACCTTACTAATGCGAGATATACGCGAATCCATTGGAAAAGATAAGCTATTGACGCAAGCCACCGTAGCGACAGCCAAATATATTGATTTCCGCGCTATTGACCCTTACATTGATTTTACAAACGTAATGTCCTACGATATGGGGTTTGCTCCATATTTTAACTCTCCACTGTACCGTTCGGAAAATGTAGGTGGAGTATGTGCCGATGAAGCCATAAAAGCTCATCTTGCGGCAGGTGTTCCGCAACATAAACTGGTAATGGGATTAGCTTTCTACGGACGAGGTATTGATGGATTTCCACGCCCTAAAGATCTTACAAAAGCCCACTTAACCGAAGGATACATTGCCCGTTGGGATAGTCTTGCGCAAGTTCCTTATCTCACCGACTCGGTAGGAAACATGGTTTTCGGATATGAAAACCTGGAATCTCTTGCCATTAAATGCGAATACATAAAGGCTAATAACCTGAAAGGAGCCATGTATTGGTCATACACCGGCGATAATGAAGCCGGTGATTTGCGAAGAACGGTTTACCAAACGCTCAACTCTAAAGATTAAAAAACACAATAACCATATAATAATCAACCATGAAAGTAGGATTTTGTATTGTAAACTGCTCCGACAAATCAGTAGAAGAAGTTTGTCGGATCGCATCTGAGAACGGATATGAATCCATAGAAATACCATCGTACAAGGACAACGGACAAATTGATACCGACCAACTGCTTAAACCCGGCGAAGCCGCGAAATTCAAGAAAATGGTAAAAAGTTACGGGCTTGAATTGTCGGCCATAAGTAACCATCCGGAATCACTTCTGGTACTTGGTCCTTATGGAGTAGACACGGATAGCATTTGCCCCGGAACCAAAGAAGAAAAGATTAAGTACGGAACAGAAAGTTTGATTAAATCCGCGCAATTGGCCAACTCACTCGAAATACCTGTGGTGGTTGCCTTCTCCGGGATTGAGAATTTCGGTCATATCAATGATTGGCCTTATCCCGGTGGCTGGGGAGATGAAGAAAAACGCTTTGTGGAAAATTACATGCCTATATTCGATAAGTTTCAGGAATATGGTGTGAAAGTGGCATTCGAACCGCACCCCAATAATATCATCTATGATACTCATACTGCTTTAAGATGCCTGGAATTATCAGGTCATCATCCTAGCTACGGTATTAATTTCGATCCGGCAAACCTGTTGATGGCCGGTATAAACCTGCAAACATTCATCAATGAATTAGGCAGTCGTATTGTTGCCGTTCATGCCAAAGATTGTGAACTTGTAGAGCACAATATGTTGAAGGGTGGATTAATGATGCAGGGAGAATGGGGGCGTCTGGATCGCTCATTACGCTTTCGCATACCCGGTTGGGGAAGTATCGACTGGAAAAAGATCGTCACCGAATTGTATATGGTAGGTTTTGATGGAGCTTATAATTATGAACATGAAGATGTAACCATGAGTATAGGCGATGGTATTGAGAAGACGATTGCTTTCCTCAAACCGCTGATGATAAAGGCTCCGTATGAGGCACGGACAGATAAATTATTTCAGAAATAATTAAAAAAAGAAGATAACATGAAAACAATGAGAGCACAGGTTCTGATGGAACCTAACCACCTGGAAATGCACGAAGTAGAAATACCTCGGATAAACGAAAATGAAGTATTAGTAAAAGTAAAATATTGCGGTATCTGTGGTTCCGATTGGGGATCATATACCGGAAAGTATGCTGATGAAGTAGCGCTTTTGCCCCTTACTACCGGACACGAATTTTGGGGAGAAATTGTAGCGTTAGGCAGTAACGTAAAAAAGCTAAAGAAGGGTGATCGTATTGCGGCCGATATTTGCCTTACCTGCGGAACCTGTTACTATTGTCGCAGAGGAGATGGCTTATTATGTGAGAGCTTTGCCCAGATAGGCATTCACACTCCGGGAGCCTTTGCCGAGTATGTGAAAGTGCCTTGGGAAAACTGTTATGTTCTTCCCGACAGTGTTGATGATTATAGCGCTGCCTTTATTGAACCGCTGACGGCCTGCTTACATGCTGCCAAAGCTATGGAATTAAAGATAGCTAGCAGCATTGTAATTATCGGTTGCGGCTTGGGAATTATTCATGGTGTATTGGCTAAGTTACGCGGGGCAGCGCCTATTATTGTTGTAGGAGATAATGCCGAACGTCTTGCCATGGCAAAACAAATGTGTGCGGATTATACCATTAATATAAACGAAACGCCCGATGCAGTTGCCGAAGTGATGCGCATAACAAATGGTATTGGAGCAGATTATGTATTGGAGGCAGTAGGAACATCTAAAACTTACGAACAAGCTTTTAAAATGCTTCGCAAAGGTGGCAAGCTGGAAGCATTTGGCATCTGTGCCGATGACGATTTTGCCGGTATTCCTCCTGTACAGTTTGTTTTGCAGGAAAAAAAGGTATCCGGAAGTTGTGCCGGCATCGGGAATGATTGGGGCGATGCCATAACCCTGTTACAATACAACCGGATTGATCCGCGACCAATGATTTCCATGATTGTACCGTTAGAGGAACTGGAAGATGCATTGAAAGAGCTCCGTACCAATCCTAAACTGGTGAAAGTACTTGTTTCACCCGAAATTAAAGAAAGGATTATTCTTTATAAATAGTTAACTACCAACCTCTAATAACATGAATTACAAAGATATATTATTAAGCCCGATTAAGATTGGTAACCACGAATGCATCAACCGTTTCTTTGCACAGCCAATGGAATGTGTGGATTCGGATTTGGAAGGTAATCCTACTGAAATGACTTACCAAAGGTACGAGAATTTGTATAAAGGCAACTTTGGATTTGTTGATCTGGAAGCTATTACTGTTACCAATGAGAGTCGCGCGCGCAAAACACAGTTGGAAATCATGCCAAGGAACGAAAAACCGTTGGCAAAGTTTATTTCACACTTGAAAAGCATTAATCCCAAGGTAAAGATCGTATTTCAGTTAACCCATTCAGGAGAGATCAGCGAACCTGAGTTTTCTCGCAGGGTTACCGTAAAGCCTATCTATGGAAAAGGCGGTGATCTTTTAACGGAAGAAGAGGTAGACAAGATCATAGATCAGTTTGTACTCTCTTCAAAGATTGCCCATGCGGTAGGAGCAGATGGGATTGATCTTAAGTTTTGCCATGGTTATCTGGGCTCTCAAATACTCCGACCGTATAATGATCGTAAATGGAAATACGGTGGAACGTGGGAAAACCGTTCTCGCTTCGCTTATGATTTAATGGAACGCATACAAAAGGGTGTCAACGATAAGAACTTTCTTATTGGTTCTAAAGTCTCTATATGGGAGGGATTTCCCGGAGGCTGCGGTTCGGCGGGTCCCGATTCTCCTCTTATGGATCTGACCGAATCGCTTGATCTGCTAAAGGGGCTCGAAGAACGTGGAGCAAGTTACTTTATTCAGTCGCTCGGCAACGTTCATGCCAGTATGAACTACATGGAGGCTGTACAAGATGAACCGTACCTTGCCTATCTTCACTTCTATTTTGCCAACATGATGAAGAAAGCATTGAAGCCCGAAACGGTGGTTATTGGTTCCTCATTCTCGCCTTTCCGCGGAAATAAAAACAAATTATTGTTTATTGAACCGGGTAAATCTTCCCTTTTCGCAATGGGGGCGCGCTGCATTCAGGATGGCATGATGGACATGATAGGACTGGGTCGTCAGTCGTTCTCTGATCCTCTTACTCCCCTGAAACTGGAACAAGACAGAGAAAATGAGATCAAATACTGCACCCAATGCATGAATTGTGAAGAACTTATGATTCGCCAAAAGCCTGTAGGATGTGTTCCATTCAATAAAACTTATGCGGAAATATTCAAAGAAGTGCGTAAAACAATGGGTAAATTAGCCGAATTACATACTTAATCATTGCCCCCGCGGCATCGTATTCTAATTACTAACTATTAATAAAAAATGAAAGAAGAAAGAAAAAGCATACTTACACCCGCAGATATAGCTTATCTGATTGATGCAAGTACATTAAAATTGGACACATCTTATGAGGATGTACAAAATCTCATTGAAGCGTGCAAAAAATACGGCTTTGGCTGTGCATTTGCCTGGCCCGGATATTATGAAATGATGAGCAAAGAACTGAAAGGCACGAAAACAGCATTCGGAACTTCGCTATCCTTCCCATCGGGACAAGAAACAACATTTATAAAGGTGGCTCAGGCTCATTATTTTGAAAGTCTTGGAGCAGCCGAAGTAGATATGGTAATGAATGTAGGCTGGCTGAAATCCAAACGCTATGAGGAAGTACTGGAAGACATCAAAGCCGTTCGTTTTGCCTGCAAAAACAGCTCACTGAAAGTAATTATAGAAGCCATGTTGCTCACAGACGAAGAAATAACCAAAGCCTGCGAACTGGTGATGGAAGCCGGAGCTGATTATGTGAAATCAGGAACGGGATTCTCTGCAACGCCTACTACTCTTCATCATGTAGAAGTGATGAAAAAAGCAATAGGCGACAAAATTAAACTAAAAGTAGCAGGCGGCGTACGTGATCTGACTACGCTTTTAAGAATGTATAAAAGCGGAGCAGATAGATTTGGTATCGGATTGGCGGCCTCCATTAACATTATGGAAGAAGCCATGAAGTATCCGGATGGAATTGATATACTAAAGATTGGTTAAGTGTTTGATATATGAAAATTGTTGCTTACGACTTAGGAACAGGGGGAATAAAGGCTTCTCTTGTAGAAGAAAACGGAAAGGCTTTAGCTGATTCGTTTATTTCCTATAATACCTATTATCCTAAAGATCAATGGCATGAGCAATGTCCGGAAGATTGGTGGAGTGGTATCTGCCAATCTACCCGGATACTACTCGAAAAGAGCGACTCCAGACCAGACGAGATTGCTTGTGTTGCACTATCCGGGCATAGCCTGGTGGTAGCTCCTTTAAACAAAGATGGAGAGTTGCTCACGAAATACGTACCCATTTGGAGCGACACGCGTGCCAATGATTGTGTGAACGATTTCTTTTCAAATCTATCTTACGAAGATTGGTATGTCACTACCGGAAATGGGGATCCCCCGGCATGTTATTCTATCCTTAAACTAATGTGGATAAAGAAACATCAACCGGAGATATTTAAACGAATTTACAAGGTTATAGGTTCCAAAGATTACATCAACTATAAGTTAACCGGCAAAATATGCACCGATCCTTCTTACGCGTCCGGATTCGGTGTTTTTAACTTATTGCAGTGGAACTATGAAGACCGTTTCTTTGAGGCTGCCGGTATCAGCAAAGATATTTTCCCGGAGATACTACCTTCCGATTCAATCATAGGTTATGTTACTAAAGAAGCTGCCGGTATTACCGGGCTTCCTGAAGGAATACCCGTAGCTTGCGGTGGTGTTGATAATACCTGTATGGCTCTCGGAGCCAGGGGAATGGGCGAGGGCCGCGTATATACTTCACTGGGATCTTCCAGTTGGATTGCCGTAACATCAAAAACACCAATACTCGATATTAAAACACGTCCTTTTGTTTTTGCACATGCGCAGAAAGGATATTATACATCCGCTGTTTCCATATTCTCTGCCGGAAACTCATTTAGGTGGGTGAGAGATCAGCTATGCCGTGATATCCTGAACGAGCAGAACGCTTACGAGTTAATGAATAAGATGGCCGAAAAAGTTCCTATCGGAAGTAATGGTATTTTATTCAACCCAAGTTTGGCAGGAGGAAGCGCACAAGAAGACAGTCCTAATCTCAGGGGTAGTTTTATGGGAATTTCTTTATCCAATACCCGCGAAGATCTGGTTCGTGCTTCCATGGAAGGCATAGCTATGGCTTTGAAGGAAGTATTGGATATACTAAAACTCAACGTTTTAGTAGAAAATGAAATGCTGATTTGTGGTGGAGGCAGTAAAAGCGCTTTGTGGCGTAGAATATTTGCCGATACATACAACATGGATATAATTAAAACAAACATTGATCAGGATGCGGCGGCGTTGGGTGCTGCTGCTATTGCGGCAAATGCCTGTGGCCTATGGAAAAACTATGAACTGATTGATAAACTTCATGTAGTTGAATCCATTGACAAACCGATTGCCGCAAATGTAGGTGAATATCAGCACTTACAGAGAATATATCACGAGTGGACAAAATACATAGCCACTGTAGGCAATAAATATAAGGATTATAAAAATAAAAGCGTATGAAGAAAATATTGCTGATTTTATTCGTAGCCGGATGCTTTACACAGGGTTGGGCGCAGTACCAGGTAAGCACACCGCGTACATGGGATAAATACCCGCCTGAAGTACAGAAACGGGGGTTTGGTTTACACGTGTCTAAACGGGTTCAGATGGACAATGACCCGGCTTTGGAAGAGGTAATGCTTTTCAGTGCTCACAACGGGCACTACCCCTATTTTGATCTTTTCCGCAATTACTATGTCATTGTGGATTATTACACAAAAGAAGTGAAATACACATCGGATATTGTTATTTCCACAGAAAGAGATCTCGTATTGGAAGATCGTAACAACGATGGAAAGTTTGAATTGCATCGCCGTTATTTCAAGGATGGCAAGTTTACGGTAGATGAATTTGGTAATAAATTATCTGTAACCTGGTTATACGATTGCATTGAATGGACAGATAAAAAAGGAATTGTAACCACTCAAAAGAAATAATTATGAAGAAATACATAGCAACAATAACTTTGATCTTCTTGTTTATCGGAATCTCTACCGATGCATTTGCGCAAAAGAAAATAAAAGCCATGATTGTTACCGGACAGGATGGTAGCCATTGGTGGCAGGGGGGTAGTGATGCTATTAAAATGACACTGGAGAATAGCAATTTATTTACTGTAGATATGCATATTACCCCCGACCGGAACGGCGATATGAATACTTATAATCCCGATTTCAGCAAGTATGATTTAGTTATCATTAATTATGGCGGAAAAACCTGGGCAGAGCCTGCCAGAAAGAGTTTTGAAAAATATGTAGCAAACGGTGGAGGAGTGGTAGTGGTTCATTCTTCTGTAGTACCTATGGATGATTGGAAAGAATATAATGCCATGATTGGTTTGGGTGCATGGAACGGTCGGAATGAAAAAGACGGCCCTTATGTTTACTGGAAAGATGGCCGTATGGTTTATGATTACTCACCGGGGTGGGCGGGTTTCCATGATTTGCAACGTCCATCTACTATCATTCATAGAAACCAGGAACATCCTATTTTAAAAGGTTTACCTACTGTGTGGGAGCACTTTAAAGATGAAATCTATGCCCGTTTACGCGGCCCGGGTAAAAACATGGAGATACTTGCTACCACTTATGAAGATGCCGGAGGTAACTTGGGCGGGCGCCATGAGCCAATGTTATGGACGGTACAGTATGGAAAAGGAAGAGTATTCGTTACACTACTAGGGCATGCCGGTAATGATCCTGAATTGCGGTATTCTATGGAATGTACAGGCTTTCAGGTAACGCTGCTTCGCGGGTCGGAATGGGCGGCTACCGGACAGGTAACGCAGGAAGTACCGAAAGATTTCCCAAGTGAGGGGGTAATGACGCTACGAAAGGAGTTTAAGGCGCCTTTTAATGCCTATTGAAAATAAAAAATAAAGCGCAGACTAACGCAGATTAATAACATTACGTTTTTTTAATCTACGAAATCTGCGCTTATCTGCAGTTAAATTATCTATTTCCCTGCTGTCCACTCAATCGCATTGCGGAACATTTTTATAAAATCTTCCGTTTCATATAATTTCTTACTGTGTCCCATCAAAAAATACACATTCCTTGCCTTTTTACTTGTATTCACCCAAACCACCGGATGATCACCCATCTTTATCTCCGAGTCGGGTTTATAAGTTGATTCATCTACCGATGCTAATACATGCACATTGGGGCGTGGACTCTTATCAAAAGTGTACCATTCATCATCCGGAATAACAAATGAAGGATTTACGCCTTTCATAACCGGATGATTTTTATCTTCCACATTCACCGTTCCATCAGCCAATGGAGCAATGTAATTCTGGAAACGAATTCCTCCCATAAAGTCAGAAAACCATTGCCACATCGAATAACCATCAAACTCGCCCAATAAAGTAGCATGGTGGAAACCTACCCAACCGCCTAAACCTTGATCAATGTATTTTATGAATGCCTCTTTTGCTTCATCGCTCCAGGTATAAGGAACGAAATCTAATTGTACAATTAGTTTATATTGAGAAAGGTATTCCGCCGTAATCGGCTTGGTGTTATTAATTTCCGTAATTTCAAAATTCATTGTTTTCCCTTCATCTGCCAGCCATTTTAAACCGGCATCGGTAAAGCCGCCATGTTGTCCGCCTCTTTCGGTTAATACAAGTACTTTAAAAGGCTTACTTTCTTCCTTTTGCTTACTGCTTTTTGAAGACCCCTGGCAACTACAGATTAGCATAGTTATGGCCAATAGAAAACCAAATAACTTTTTCATAACAACTTACTTCTTAATTAAACATGATTTTAATTATTCGGCAGATTGACGTATACGCGAACCAACCAAAGCATAATACAACATAAATAACTCACCGAAAATCACCAGGAACCACGACCATCTCCATCCGTCCATAACATCGGCCAAAACACCTTGAAACAAAGGAAGTATTGCACCACCAACTACCCCGATCATAAACACACCTGAAGCAACCGATGTGTACTTGCCCAGTTTTGCAACAGAAAGCGTAAAGATAGCTCCCCACATTATAGAATGGAATAATCCTACCGCGGTAAGCAACCAGGGATTGTTAAGGGCAATAGCCGCTAATGTAAGAGCTGTTGCGCATACAGTTGTAACTATTAATTGAACACGCGGCGGAACAGTTCTTAGTGAGCTGCCAACCAAACGGCCGATAAGCATTCCTCCCCAATACAATGTTGCCATCAATGCCGGATCCATTTTTAATTCTATCGCATACAAATTAATATTTGCCCCTATACAAACCTCCACGCCCACATAAAAGAAGATCGCGATTACGCCTAAAGTAAGGTGACTGAAAGACCATACGCTTTTTTCCAGCTTTTCTCCTTGCTCTGCTTTTGTTCCTTGAATATCAGGCAAAGATAACCGCATCAATATGAATACAACAATGGCAATAACACCCATTAATGACAAGAAAGGTACCATGAGTTGGCTCACTTGAATATCTTTCATGGCAACACCGCCAAAAACAATTCCGGTTACAAAATAAGGTGCTATGGTGGTACCAATAGAGTTGGCAGAACCGCCTATGGCCATGCGTTGTATGGGTTGTGTTCCTTTTACATAGCAAGCTGTAAGATAAGGATTAATTACTACTTGCAAAATAGTAGCTGATGCGCCTACAACAAATGATCCTAACAGGAATATGAAGAAACCAACAGGAATTACATTCGAACCCATATTGAGATTAGACTCCGGAAATTGCACTGTAAACCAGGAAGAGAGGTAAAACAAGCCTAATCCGGCAATCATCACAAATAACGATCTTACAAGCGTACCTTTATAACCATATTTAGTGATCCATGAAGAACCAATGCCACCACAAATAGGATAAGCAAGGAACCATGAAAAGGTAATTAAAGTTGCGAAAGTATTTTTCATATCGCCCACACCCGCCAGGAAAGCTTCTTTCAAAGGGCCTTGAAACTGGGTGTTGGCAGTAGTTAGAAATCCTACAATCAGGAACAAAAAGACCATCGTTATAAACGGCCCTACATAATTTACTTGTTTTTCTTGTTTCGTCATGGTTAATATATTTACATGTTCATAGCTACGGCTCCGGCACCCAGCAGCCCGATAAACTCAGGATTCAATTTTGTAATTACCACCCCGTTGGTAACAAAGCGCATGGTAGTTGGATTTAGTTTTTCAAGTACTTTAGTGTGAATGTATCCATCGGCAACAATTCCTCCTCCCAATACTATTGTGTCGGGATCGCTTACCCTCACAAGATTCATAATAAGGTTTGCCAAAGCCGCCGAAGCGTTTTCCACCAATTGCACACACAGCGGATCTCCTTTTTTACTTAATGTAAACACTTCATTAATAAGAACACGTTCTCCTTCATCGGAGGGAATGTGAAGTTTGGTTTCATAATTTTCAGATAAAAGGCGGGCACAACGATCGAGCCCAAGTCCTGAAGCGATAAGCTCTACACAATCCATTCTGCCGCAACCACATTTTATACCTACATTTACCCCAACACGGGTATGTCCTACCTCTCCGGCATTAAAATGGCTGCCTCGTATTTGTCTGCCATTTACAACACAGCCCGCGGCAATTCCTGTTCCTACATTTAGATATATAAAGTTTTTAGATATCTGCCCGAAACCAAACACCCGTTCTGCGCGTGTGGCGCTTTTCACGTCATTGTCTATACGGCAAGGGATTCCATAAGTATCAAAAAGCTCTTTGGCAAGAGCGATTGGTTGCGTTCTTCCCGGATCAATTTGGAGCCAAATGTTTTCTACCGGATCCACCCGCCCGATAAGCCCCACCCCCATTGCTATAGGTTTTGCTCCATTACTCCACCCCACTGTTTTAATATAATCATCCAGAGATGCTTTGATGATTTCCAATGCAGCCTGTTGATTAAAAAAGCCGGAGTCATACTTTTTATATTTCAGTATATTTCCTCTGTTATCTACTTCTCCAATCAGCAATTTAGTTCCCCCTAAATCTAGCCCTAAATATGTTTCCATCTTATTGAATTTATAGTTTCTTTAATTCAGTATCTCTATGCTTGCATTTATAGCCGCAATATTAGTGACAAAGGGAAACAGGAAGGTTGAAAATTTGACAAAAAAGGTTCGAATGCTGTTTGTGATAGGATATAGAAAGCTTCAAAGGTTCGATACTGTACAAAATGGGGGTAAGAATGTCACATCCCTTAGCTCATAAACAGCGGGCGAAACAACTCCGGTATTTGTATCTCCTCGCAATATATCGTTTCAATCTTTGCTTTTCCTTCTTCCGTTAACGAAAAGCACATTTGCCGTTTATCCACTTTTCCTATCGCGCGCTCAATCAGTCCTTTTTTCTCTACCGTCCGGATAACTTTTGAAGTATGCGAGGGGGTCATTTCCGTTTGTTCCGCGATAACAGTTGAGGTTAGTCCTTCGTCGGTATCCTTTAAGAGACATAATACCATGGCCTCATTCAGCGAGAGACCATGGGTCTTTTCAAAATTTGTTTCGAATGTAGTGATAGCCTTATAGATATCTCTCATTACACAAATTGATTTCATAATTAAAAAGTATTTAAGGGAGGTAGAGTAAGGTAAAGGAGCTATTTCACTTTACCTGCCTCTCTCTCCTTTTTATATAAATAAATTAACATTCGATTGGTCGGCCCGTTCCATATAGGTTGCAACCCCGCCAATGGTTACTTCATCCAGCAATTCTTCCTTCTTTACCCCCATAACATCCATAGACATTTGGCAGGCAATAAACTCTACCCCACTATCAATAGCTTGTTGCCGGAGTGATTCCAGTGAATCAATTCCTTTAACGCCCATTATATAACGCATCATTTTTCCGCCTATTCCGCCCATACTCATCTTAGACAGCTTCAATTTTTTAGAATCGGAAGGAAGCATCATGCCGAACATTTTACCAAAAATATCTTTACCAACAGCAGGTTTATCAATTCTCTTTATAACGTTCAACCCCCAGAAAGTAAAGAAGATAGTAACTTTTCGTCCGGTAGCAGCAGCTCCATTAGCCAATACAAAAGTAGCTAAAGCTTTATCTAAATCGTCACTAAACATGATAAAAGTTTTATTTTTACTTTCTTCGGATGTTACCAAACCGCATGATTTCTGTTGATCCTTTTCGATAACAACAATGGTTTTCCCGGCTTCCGAGGTTCGGGAAATAAACTTGTTACCTGTGCTTCTTGCCCATGCTTCGGCATCGCGAGAGAATCCCGGATCGGTTGCGATGATCTCTGCCCGCTCTCCTATATTCATCCCATCAATGGTTTTCTTCATTTTTAAGATAGGACCGGGACACTGTAATCCACATGCATCTACACGAATTGTTTTATCGGCTTTTTGTACCGCAGATAAATCAGCAGCCTCATCACATCTATTATCCTGATGAATAACGATGGGGGTGGTTGCCGCCAGGTATGTTTTGTATCCACCGGAGAGATTTCTTACCTCTTTAAAGCCCTGCCTCATCAAGATTCGCGTGGCAAGATATCCTCTTAACCCAATGGCACAATAAAGGTATATAGGTTTATCGGTTGGTATTTCATGTAGCCTATCGCGCAATTCATCCACAGGAATATTAACGGCTCCGGGAATAGCTCCGAGCATAAATTCGTCTTGGGTTCGAACATCCAACAAAAAAACTTCCTCCGGTTGAATCGTTGCTATATCGCGCCAATAAATCGGTTTCATTCTGTTAGTTATGATATTTTCGGCCACATACCCGGCCATTGCTACCGGATCTTTAGCAGATGAGAATGGCGGTGCATAGGCATGCTCAATCTCCATAAGATCGTATATCGTTCCCTGATGCTTTATAACCATGGCCAATTCATCAATACGTTTATCAACCCCATCGTAGCCAACTATCTGTGCTCCATATAATCTTCCCGTATTTTTATCGAATGTTATCTTTATACTTAAAGGCAATGCGTTGGGATAGTATCCGGCATGAGAAGAAGAGTGGGTAGTAGAAGAAATGTATTCAATACCCTCCTGTTTCAATCGCTTTGCCGGAAGCCCGGCAGATGCCACAGTTATATCAAATACTTTGGCAATGGATGTTCCGATGGAGCCTTCGTATTTCGCTTTGTTGCCCAATATAATATTATCGGCTGCAATGCGTCCCTGGCGATTAGCCGGTCCGGCAAGATAATTCAGCCATGGTTTACCCGTAATAGGGTGTGGATATTCAATAGCATCCCCAATGGCATATATTGAGCTGTGGGATGTTTGCAGAAATTCATTCACTGATATACCGCCGGCATTGCCGATTGTTATGCCCGCAGCCTTCGCCAAAGCAGTTTCCGGGCGCACTCCAATTGAAAGGATAACCACATCGGCAGAAATTGATTTACCGTCTTTGAATATAACTTCAATATGATCTTCCTTTTCCGCAAACGAAGCTACAGCCTGTTCGAGATAAAGGTTAACCCCTTTCTGTATGAGATGTTGATGCACCAGAGAAGCCATTGAATAATCTATCGGCGCCATCACCTGATTTCCCATTTCAACGATAGAGACTGTTGCCCCTAAAGCATGAAGGTTTTCGGCCATTTCCAAACCAATGAATCCGGCTCCCACAACCACGGCTCTTTTTATTTTATTCAGAACAACGTATTCTTTTATCGCATCCGTGTCGTTTACGTTCCGTAAAGTAAAAATTCCTTTAGAATCAATTCCCGGAAGGGGCGGGCGCACAGGATTGGCTCCTGTGGAGATTACCAATGCGTCATAGGTTTCGTTGTACACTTCGCCATCCGCTTTGCGAACAGTTACTTGTTTTGTGTCTTTATCAATAGATAAAACTTCGCTTTCTACGCGAACATCTACTTTAAATCTTTTGGAAAATGCATCCGGTGTTTGCACAAATAGTTTTTCCCGCTCCTCAATTACTCCACCTATATAATAAGGTAAGCCACAGTTAGCATATGATATATATTGTCCTTTTTCAAACAATATTATCTCCGCACTTTCATCCATCCGCCTTATTCTTGCGGCGGTTGTGGCGCCACCGGCCACTCCACCTGTTATTACTACTTTCATAACATTAATTCTTTTTTGTTTCTTAATTAAATAGTTTCCAATGGAAATAACAGCCACAAGGTACAACTAGTTTCTTAAATAACAAAACATTGAATGTATTTTGGAGAAGTTTGTATACAACGCAGGTGTTCTCTCGGTATAACGTAGGTGTTCTGTTTTGCCCGGTTTGTACCCCAAAAAATGCAACGCGCTGTTTACCCAAATGCCCGTTGCATTTGAGAA
>DAIMFE010000001.1:41138-49078 GCA_036724805.1 Bacteroides sp. | reverse complement strand
GCATTTGAGAATTAGCAACGGGCAATTGGGAGAAATGCAACGGGCATTGTAGTAACCTGAATTTGGTTGGCTCGCCCCTACACTCCATGAAATTAAGGATATTACTTGAAGAGTCGTTCAATCTCCTCTTCCTTTATTGTTGCCAGAATGGTATGTCCATCGGGAGTATGATTCGGCGCGGGAGTTGCAAAGAGATTATCCACCAGGCACCTCATTTCCTCATCCGATAAAACCTGACCATAAACAATTGCAGCCGAGCGAGCCATGGTTAAGGCAAGTCTATTTTGAATTTCTTCTTTCACATCGTTTCCCTGCTCCATTGCAGTATGAACCATGTTCCGAACCAATTCTACCGGATTAAGTCCTTCGATGCCCGAAGGTATTCCATTGATGGCATAACTGCCACCACCCAAGTCTGTCACTTCAAATCCTATCGCGGAAAGATCATCGATAATAGATTCCAGTACGGTTGCCTCTGATGATGGCAATTGAAGGATTTCGGGGAAAAGCACACCCTGCGATACCCCCTGTCTTTGCCGGATAAGCGTAATATAGTGTTCAAATAAAACCCTAACATGGGCACGATGTTGGTCGATCAACAGTAAACCGGATTTAACCGAAGTCAATATATATCTGCCTTTAAACTGAAAATGTTGACTGCTTTTCTCTATCGAAACATTGCTTCCATAAAGAGTAGTTGCCGATGCAGCAGCACTCGCCGGTTCATCGGCCGAAGAAGGGAGGATAAAGTCATCCTCATTGGGCGGGCAAACAGAATGATTACCGGAACTTTTAGATTCTATCCCGGCATACAATTTTTCCCAGTCTACACTAGTGCGATTGTAATTAGTTCCCGATGTTTTGAAAGGGTTATAATCGCTATTTATATTCACTTTTGGTAGTTCAACAGGCTTATCGTGCCCAAATATAGGAATATCGGGCATACCTTCCGTATCAAAATCAATGGATGGTACAGCATTAAATCGGCCCAATGCTTCTTTTATGGTAGCAGATAGTATCTGCCAGATTGCCTGTTCGTTCTCGAACTTTATTTCTGTTTTGGTAGGATGAATATTCACATCGATATTTGCAGGATCTACCTCAAAATAAAGGAAGAAAGAAACCTGTTCTCCTACCGGGATTAATTGTTCGTAAGCATCTGTAATTGCCTTATAAAAATAAGGATGGCGCATATAGCGTCTGTTCACAAAGAAATATTGATGGGCGCTTTTTTTCCTTGCCGTTTCCGGTTTAGCAATATATCCGCTTATCTTTACCAGTGTTGTATCAACATCAACAGATAGCAATTGTTGATTCAGCTTTTTACCGAATATAGCCAGGATACGTTGTTTTAAAGATGATACAGGTAAGTTAAACAACTCGGCATCATTACTATGAAGCGTAAAAGCTACTTCCGGATTTACCAGCGCTATACGTTCAAACTCGGTAAGTATATTGCTTAATTCGGTAGAATTTGCTTTCAGGAATTTACGCCGCACCGGGATGTTGAAGAACAGATTCTTCACAGAGAAGTTTGTTCCTTTAGGGCATGAAACCGGTTCTTGACTTTCAACATCCGAACCGGCAATTGATATCTTCACTCCAAGCTCATCTTCTTCCCTACGCGTTTTCAGTTCTACCTGGGCTACTGCTGCGATTGATGCCAATGCTTCTCCACGAAATCCCATGGAGCGTAAAGCAAAAAGGTCTGCCGCATTATTTATTTTAGATGTGGCATGGCGCTCGAAAGATAAACGGGCATCTGTTTCCGACATACCCTTTCCGTCATCTATTATCTGTATGTTTGTACGTCCGGCATCGGTTATTAATACGTGAATATTTTCTGCGCCGGCATCAATAGAGTTCTCTACTAGCTCTTTTACTACCGATGCAGGACGCTGTATTACCTCCCCTGCGGCTATTTGATTAGCAACCGAATCGGGCAATAAATGTATTATGTCACTCATAAAGTTATTTACATTTTACAACTTACGATTTACTGTTGCCACCAATTAAATACGATCAAATGGAAAAGAGTAAATGGTAAATTAAAAGAACCAACTACCTGTTACCAGATAATTCCATAAATACACAAGAAGAAAAATAAATATAATAATTACTACTGCCGAGAGAGGCTTTTTGCCTTTACTTTTTCTACTTTTTAAATGCGTAGTACCTTCAACAAATCTTCCGCGAATATCTTCCGGATTCACTTCTTTAGGAGGTATCATTCCCAATTCTCGCTTGGCGTTTTCCTCCATCTTGTCCAACCTTTCCTTTCGCTCGTCAACATAAATATATTGATGATTGAAACGTCGTGGTCTTCTTACACTAAACATTCCCATAGGCTACATTGGATTTACTAATGCTCGTTTAGGCGAAGTTACAGGTTTTCTTGTACTTTTCTTTAAAGTTTCGCCTGCTTTTTTCCCTCTCCAGTTAAAAATATCATCCTTATCGAGCGGACGCACATAATCAAACCAGGCAAAGGTGGGCAAACGTAGTTTATCTGCCGGTATCTGATCCATCGGGTATAATACCCCATTAGATTTAGGAGACATTACCATTCGTTCCATCTGTCTGTCCTTGAGATACATGTTCAACAGGCTGGTTTCCGAACTGTTCATGCCAATCATAGTGCCATCGCTTTCTTCGGGATAATAAACAACAAGTACATTTCCAATAACATCTACCTTACGCGCTTCGCCTGCTATAAAATAAGCCTTTATTTCTTTACCGGCCACCTGATTGTAGTTTAACGAATCTTTCATTTCAACAGTAAGTGCCTGATTGATAATATGTGCCCAATCAATGGCATTACTCTTCATATATAACCGAATTTCTTCTCCAAGTAATTGCTGTGATCCGTTCCAAACAATAGGATCGGTATACATAAACAAACAAGAATCGTTTGAATTGTAAACGATTGAATCGCACACACCTTGAATATCGGTACGGTACATCCGTACTTTATTATAGCCATGCATCTCTCTATATACCGAATCGGTTTTGATGTTATAAGATATCATTTTGAGTGTATCAGCATGCATAAATAAGCTATCGATTCCCGAGTAATCTATTGCTACGGCTCTATCTGTAGCCATGGCATAATCGGTTAACTCATTAAAGAAACAATAATCTCCGGTAAGCATATTCTTGTTTATGGTATCAGTCATGATTACATTTTCAAAAGCCTCACCATAACCAGACTTCCTATCGTAATACAAACTATCGCCTGTTAACTTTTTACCCTGATTGGTGAGCACGGATCGATCCATCAGTTCTCCTATATCGTTCGTAGTATCGTAAACACCCCGTTCTGAATAAATATGGTTTTGCTGACTAAAAATATTAGATGGCCCCAGTATATTCGCAATCTTGGTTTCGGTACTGTACTTAAGTGTATCCGAATAGAGGGTAAATTGCGGATTCTCTAATACAACTTCATGATTAAAAACAGCTATTTTGGTTGCCGGACTGTATTCTCCCCAATCCGAAGTCAGGATGTTTTGCTCATCGGTAAGCATGCCACCATCAAAGTAATATCCGAAGTTAAACAAACGGTCGTAATTTAAGCTATCGGTGGTAAGGGTAGTATTACGATTAATCATCTTTACATTATTGCGAAGCATAGCCAATTGGGATGTACCATCGTAAAACAAATAATCACCATAAATAAAGAGCGTGTCTCCTTGTTCCATTCTCACGTTATCGAATGCTTCGAAAGAGTTATATGCCTCATATAAGAGCACACTGTCGCAATACATATACATGCTATCATGCTTTAGTTGTACGTTTCCGACTAATATTTGCGCTTCCGGCATATTTTCATCTCTCCGCCCTTCATCAGCATGCAACAAATCTATTCTGGTTTTCTTAGGTTCCTGATGTGTACTTTGCGTTCCGTGGGTACGAGCAATAAGAACTGTAAAACCAAATAGGCACAGAATAAGAAAAAATATTCCATGCCTGCCCCAATATTTATGTTTATCCTTCATGGGTAATGAGTTAATCCTTTATCCAGCCATTGTGCTTAAATTCACAATTTTTCCATTTATCGTTTATACGAACGTATGTACTTGCCAGTTTATCCAATATCCATTTATCCAGAAGTTTTTGTTGTTTGCGTTCCACAACAATTTCTTTCAATCGCTGATAATCTTCAGTAATAACAGCTTTATGTCCATTGATTCTGGCTTTAAGTTTTACTATGGCACACACCTCTTTACCATCTTTTTGGTTTACCATTTGGAATGCTTCTGATATTTCACCCACTTTCATGTTTTCTATCTTTCTGGCAATTTCTTGTGGTAATTGTTGCATTTCAAAGCGTGCAGTATTATTATATGGATTCGGCATTAACCCATGATTATTACGGGTTTCTTTGTCATGAGAGAGAGTGGTTGCCTGTTCAAAGGTAAATTTCTGATTACGGATATCATCGGCAATAGAATCTAAACGACCGATTGCGGAATTCATTTCTGTGGAAGACACTTTTGGCTTAAGCAAGATATGACGTACGTTTATACGGTCACCCCGTTTCTCTATTAATTGAATGATATGGAATCCAAACTCTGTTTCAACAATCTTTGAGATTTTTGTCGGATCTGTCAGATTAAATGCCACGTTAGCAAATTCGGGCACCAATACTCCTTTACCCCTGAATCCCAGTTCACCTCCATTTAATGCAGACCCTTTATCTTCGGAATAGAGGCGTGCCAATGATGCGAATTCAATTTCGCCCTTGTTTACCCGTTCGGTATATTCGCGTAATCTACGTTTTACATCGTCTATTTCTTCAACAGGTATTTTAGGTTGCAGTGTTATAATTTGTACCTCTACCTGGGTTGGTATATAAGGTATACTGTCTTCCGGAAGATCCTTGAAATAGCGACGAACTTCGGAAGGTGTTACTTTTACCTCCCCTACCAGCTTTTGCTGCATCTTTCTTGCAGTTTCGCCCTCGCGTATATTTTCGCGCATTGCTTCACGTATCTGGGTAGATGTTTTACTGAAGTATTCTTCCAATTTTTCGCGAGAACCTACCTCTTCGATGTACGCGTTCATTTGATATTCCACACGTTGAATAACTTCGCTTTCGCTCACTTCCACACTGTCGAGTTTTGCCTGATGCAAGAATAATTTTTGTATGGCTATTTCTTCAGGTATAATACAATAGGGATCTCCGTCAAATCTCCGGCCTGAATATTGTGCTTGCAAACGGTATTCTTCAACATCAGATTTCAGGATAGCGTCATCACCTACTACCCAAACCACTTCATCGATAATATTATCTTGTCCGTAAACAGTGCCGGCACACATTAAAGTAACCAGCAGGAACATAAATTTAAAGTTAGCGAATTGCTTCATGCTTTATTTTAAATAATTGGATTTAATTTTATTATTACGGATAGCCTCTTTAAACATGTCTTCCTTCATGTTCCTCATAAAGTCTATCTTCTTTATATTTATCAACATATCTTTGGCTTCTAACCGTGCAAAATCATATGGTTCCTGATCTCCTACTTGTAAATAATCGGTTACATTAAGAAAATAATAGAACGCGGTATCCTGCAATTCAATATGCCTGTTTTTGTTTATATAATCTTCGGGATCAGCTTGTTTTAATGGAATCTTTGCCAATACATCAGATACCCGTGTCCATTTATCATAAAAGTACTCGTAGCTTACAGCATTTATTAAGCTATACTTTTCAAGGTTATCAACCGCGTCATAGGTTTCGGATTTGTACCATTCACGCAATTCGTTTAAGCGAGGCGCATTAGAAGGTACTTTGACAAACAACCCTTTAATCAACGGTGTTTTCAACACAAATATTTCTTTGTTGTTTTCGTAGTAGTTCGTTATATCATTCTCGGATATGTTTGTAGATACCCTCTGATTCACCAACTGCTGCTGATAGGAGTGAATAATCAACGATTTACGGTAGTTATTAACCAATTCTTCTACTTTTTCGCTGTCTTTTACATTCTCCTCAGCCACCTCATACAACAAAATATCTTCTGCCCAGCTTCTGAT
Organism: Bacteroides sp.; assembly: GCA_036724805.1. Classification (GTDB taxonomy): domain Bacteria; phylum Bacteroidota; class Bacteroidia; order Bacteroidales; family Bacteroidaceae; genus Bacteroides. The sequence goes on along the minus strand of DAIMFE010000001.1, from coordinate 43,039 downwards.
AAAATTCTTTGTAAAAGCTACACTATCATCACCAGATAAACCGTATGGTAGAACCGATCGCAGGTCTTCTTTATATAAAAAATTTCCATTGACCTCTGCAAGTATATCATCCTTAATTGATGTTTTACCACCGCAGGAAGCAAATATAGCAGAAAAAAGCAATAGAAGAACTATTGTTCGCATAGTAAATATTCTCATTCTTCTACTTTGTCGAAGATAAACATTGTTTTTAATGTACGAAGATAACGTAATATTCAATTATATCAGTGATTATTAACTGTTTTTAAAACCTCTTCGTTAATTTCAACCTTACTCTTTTTACGTAGATAGGCTATCCAGTTCTCTTCCAAATAATCTTTATAATCCTTTGCTACCTCTTCACGTACCTCTTCCAGGCTTTCCGGCCCCTTTGCTTTCTTACCAATAATAGTAGTAAAAGGATGCGACTTTAAAGGGGCGTAATTGCCAACTTTAAATATTTTTTTGTCTACAAATGGATTCTGAGCAACTGCAAATGTTCCTTGTTCCGCAATTACCACATCGGGTGATTGGGAGTTATAAATCTTTTCCAGAAAACTCGTCCACTGCATTTCCGGTACATTCTTTAATTGTTTCTTTATTTGTTTTCCGGTTTTTTTATCCTTTGTGTGCACAACAATTCCCCGGTAGCGAGGCAGCTCCCAACGATATTCTTTTTTATGGTCGTTGAAATATTCCTCTAGGTCTTTATCTTCCCAATTCTTTTCCGATATTACCTGATTCATATATACCAGCAGCATATCATCCCTGTTTTCTTGCTTTGTTGTACCACTGGCTCCCGCATATTTGGCATTTAACTTATTGTCCTCGTAACCGTATAAAGATTTACGAATAAAATCATTTATTCTGGTTGGAAGATTTTTCGTATTATCCTGCGAAAAGTAAGCAAAATCTTTTCCTGTATATTGTTTACCATTAATTGTAAAGAGTACTTTATCTGTATATCCGGCTGACTGTAGTTCTCTTAATGCATCCTGATTAGGACTGTAATTGGCTTCGGATTTAATTTTGTTTAGAATAGATTCGTCATTTATATTTTTAAAATGAATGGTATATGCCGATTTCCGCTGCAATTCTTCAAAAGGTATTTCGTTTCTCCTATCCAGAACTTTTACTATATGAATTCCTTGTGGAGTAAAGAAAGGTCTTGATATCTCTCCGATATGCATATTGAACACTACTTCCTCAAATTCTTCCGGCATTTCTAATCTACATACCCGGAAGGTATCTCTATCGTTTGAATAGCGGTTAACCAATGCGGTAAAATTAGTACCGGAATTATTCTTTATAGTATTGTATAGTGTTTCCATTTCCCGCTCCACTTCGTTTAACCTGGCCGAAGATGTGTTCTGCGGCAAATATCTGTATATTTGAAGCCCTTCTACATAGGCATTCTTTCCTTGCTGATTTCGGTTTGCATGGACTTCTTTCAACGGTACATCGCCTATGGACTCTTTTAAAAAGTATGATTTGGAAACATTCTTCTGATAACCGCTTATTCGGGAAGTAAAGGCAGCGGTTGTATCAATACCAAGTGATTTAGCCTGCGATATTTTAAGTTTATTATCAATGAATATATTAAGATACTCCTTTAGCGACATTCCTTTTCCATCTTTATTATAGGAGGATTCAAATTCGGAACGGGTTATTCCCGCTTTATCTATTTTCACTAATACAGGATCAGATTGTTGGGAAAACACAGGAATGGTAATTAATACCATTGTTAATTGAAGAAAATATTTTTTCATTCTCTGTTGAGTGAGTTATAGGTTAAAGTTCCCGATACGAATATTGTTTAACTCATAAACGAATAAAAAAGAGAAAAGGTTCTTTGCTAAAGTTATACTGTCCTCCTCCGCCCT
>DAIMFE010000001.1:0-41038 GCA_036724805.1 Bacteroides sp. | reverse complement strand
TCACTTGTAATGGTAACATCGTGTGGATGGCTTTCCATTACCCCGGCATTAGTGATACGGGTGAACTTGGCCTCGTGGAGTTTCTCAATATTTGCTGCTCCACAGTAACCCATTCCTGCCCGCAAACCGCCTGTTAACTGATATATTACTTCGTAAAGAGTACCTTTATATGGAACGCGCGCAGCAATACCTTCCGGTACAAGTTTCTTCACATCTGCTTCTCCGCTTTGGAAATAACGATCTTTAGATCCATTCTCCATAGCTTCCAGCGATCCCATACCACGGTATGACTTAAATTTACGGCCATTAAAGATAATGGTATCACCGGGGCTTTCTTCCGTACCGGCCACCAAAGATCCGATCATTACAGAGTATCCACCGGCAGCCAGTGCTTTTACAACATCACCGGAGTAACGCAAACCACCATCGGCAATTAACGGAATTCCTGTTCCTTCTAATGCCTTTGCAACATCGTAAACAGCGGAAAGCTGTGGTACACCAACTCCGGCAACCACACGGGTTGTACAGATAGATCCCGGACCAATACCCACTTTAACACCATCTGCTCCTGCTTCCACCAGCATTTTAGCTGCATCACCGGTAGCAATATTACCTACTACAATGTCAATTTGCGGAAATTGATTCTTAGCTTCTTTTAATTTTTCTATTACATAAGCAGAATGACCGTGAGCCGTATCAATTACTATGGCATCAACGCCTGCGTCTACCAATGCTTTGATGCGATCCATTGTATCAGCAGTAACGCCAACTCCGGCAGCAACACGCAAACGACCTTTAGAGTCTTTACAAGCCATGGGCTTGTTTTTAGCTTTAGTAATATCCTTGTAAGTTACCAATCCAATGAGTTTACCATCTTTATCAACCACAGGAAGTTTCTCTATTTTATATCTCTGGAGAATATCAGCGGCAGCTTCAAGATCGGTAGATTGGTTGGTTGTTACAAGATTTTCTTTTGTCATTACTTCATCAATACGCTTGTCCATATTTCTTTCGAACCGAAGGTCGCGATTGGTTACAATTCCAACAAGTATTTTATTGTCATCAACAACAGGTATTCCACCTATTTTATATTCAGCCATAATAGCCAATGCATCACGAACGGCTGAACCTTTTTGTATGGTTACAGGGTCGTAAATCATTCCATTTTCGGCTCTTTTCACAACAGCTACTTGTTTTGCCTGATTTTGGATGGACATATTCTTGTGAATAACCCCAATCCCCCCTTCACGGGCTATGGCAATAGCCATTTTAGCTTCTGTTACCGTATCCATAGCAGCAGTAACAAAAGGAACTTTTAATTCAATGTTTCTTGAGAATTTTGTCGTAAGATCGACCGTGCGCGGCAAGACTTCGGAATAAGCAGGAATCAACAGAACATCATCATAAGTGAGTCCGTCCATAACAATTTTATCAGCAATAAATGACATAAAGATATATGATTAAAAATTATTGCGTGCAAATATAGTCATTTTTTTTGAGTATTGTTACGCCTATCTCCAACAGAATATCATTTTGTTTTGATAAATAAGGTTTGTTTATATCCTTTTTTACTCTCTAAGAATCAAAACGGTAGCATAGGCAGATATTCCCTCCCCACGTCCGGTAAATCCAAGTTTCTCGGTTGTGGTTGCTTTTATGGAAATGTCATCAATATCAATTTCCATTATTTCGGCCAATACGGATTGCATAGAGGGTATATGTGGATTTAATTTAGGCTGCTCGGCACAAATAGTAGAATCTATATTCCCTATGCTGTACCCTTTTCCTTTTATAAGGTCAACAACATCTTTCAGCAAAATCTTACTATCAATATTTTTGTATTCTTTGGCTGTATCGGGGAAATGGTATCCAATATCACGCATATTGGCAGCTCCAAGTAAAGCATCACAAATAGTATGTATTAAAACGTCAGCATCCGAATGTCCGAGTAGACCTTTCTCATAATCTATTTTGATACCGCCCAACCACAATTCCCGATTTTCGGCAAACTTATGTACATCAAAGCCAAAGCCTACACGTATTTTCATAATTAAATTCTTTTTAAGTGCATATTCCTAATTAATTTATAGTATAAACTAATCTTGCTCACTTACTTATCTAATATAAAAATCCAGAAGTTTTTCTTCCTCCAGATATCCTTGTAAATGTTGCCCTCTCGATACCGGCCCCACACCTGCCGGAGTACCGGTATATAATAAGTCACCTATTTTCAGCGTTACAAAACGGCTTACATAAGCAATGATCTCATCTACTTTAAAAATCATATCGCCGGTATAGCCACGTTGCACTTCTTTATCGTCTATGGTAAGATTGAAATTTAACTTCTGAACATCCGGATATTTCTCCGCAGGGACAAAGTCTCCCAATACCGCAGAATAATCAAATGCTTTGGATAACTCCCAAGGCTTGCCGGCTTCGCGCAGTTTAGTTTGCAGTTCACGGGCGGTAAAATCAATTCCTACAGTGAAAGCATCGTAATAACGGGATGCAAATCTTTCGGCTATGTTCTTTCCCAGCCTACAGATGCGCACTACCAATTCGGTTTCATAATGAATCAGTTCATCTTTACCAATACGGGCACCCATTTTGGAAAAATCGGGAATATAAAAAGGTTTGCCATCCTTAAGTATAGCCGAGTCGGGCTTCATAAAAATAACCGGTTCTTCGTTTACCTGTGTATGACCCAGCTCTTTGTTATGCAGGTCATAATTCATACCAACAGCTATAATTTTCATTTATCGTCTTGATTAAAACTTAAACGGTTAAACATTACTGCAAGATGCGCGTAAAGAGATGTATTTTGTACTACAATATTTTCGGGCACACGGATACGAAACGGGGTAAAATTCCAAACAGCTTTTATTCCGCCATCAATCATTGCATCTGTAATTTGCTGGGCTATCTCAATAGGAACTGTTAAAACCCCAATGTTTACATCATATTGCTGCATCTTCTCCATGAATTGATTCGAATGGAATATAGGTATTTCGTTGATGCTTTTTCCAACTTTATCGGGGTTAACATCAAAAGCAGCCACTATTTCTAATCCGAAATGAGTTAAACCGGAGTCGCCTAACAATGCACCCCCCAAACTACCTACTCCAAAAAGAAAAGCTTTATGTATATTGGTGAATCCCAGAAAATTTTCCAGTACCCCAATTAATGAATCCACTTCGTAACCAACTCGGGTACGCCCGGATACATTTACATACGATAAGTCTTTAGCTATTTGCGAAGCGTCAATATTAATTTCTTTGGATATTTGTGTAGAAGAAACAAATTTTTCTCCACGTTTCTTGAGAAGTTTCACATTCGAAAGATACCACGGAAGCCTGCGTAATGTAGGTTCTGGAACTTTTATATCTGCTTTGTGGCGTCTTTCGTTACTCATTGCAAGTCCGGGTGTTGATTAGTGATTATTAACAGTTCGCAAATTTACATCTTTTTTTTGAAATGTTGTTTTATTAGGAGAAAGGTTACTCAATTCTCGCCGCTAAATTAACTTAAAGCTGATTACTTTTGTTCATTATTTACTTTAAAGAATTTTGCATTACGCAACCAAAGTTGCGAAAAAGTTGGAACGTTGACGACAAAATATTACTTTTGAATAAAACTAATTAATGAAATATGAAAAAGAACGACTGGAAAGACAGATTAAATATTGTATATTCTACCAATCCTGATTATAATTACGAAGCTGAAGACAATGAAGAAACAGAAACCCCTGAACCGGCCAAACAAAACCTACGTGTTCAATTGGATCGAAAAAACAGAGGCGGTAAAGTAGTTACGTTGATTACCGGCTTTACAGGATCGGAAGAAGACCTGAAAGAACTAGGAAAACTACTCAAAACCAAATGCGGTGTGGGCGGTTCGGCGAAAGATGGGGAGATTATCGTTCAGGGAGATTTTAAGCAGAAGATTCTGGAATTATTAATTAAAGAAGGATACAGTAAGACAAAGACAATGGGAGGATAAAATAAAAGCCGCACCAGTTATGATGCGGCTTTTATTTTTTCAGGATCTTATTCTCCTTCTTTGCTACTTTTTTCTTTTTCATTTTTCGTATATAATCACTAACAGCAGATATATCCTCTTTAGTAATATTTCCGCTCCATATATAATCTATTTTATCTATTAATTCCACTTTCATAATTTCCACTTTCATTCAACTTTTAAAATACTTATTGACTAGAAACTGCGCATGCTCTGTAATTATAATCATCCGATGATTCCCTAAATGAATAGCTCCCAATGATTCTTCGTAATGGCTTATTAAATCTGTTTTTGCACGAAATGCTACACATCCCTCATACCCTAAGTCAAAAGAAAGTTTGCATATAAAAGCTACTAAATTACCAGCGACCCCTCTATAAATTTTATCATCTCCCCTATTTTCAGGAGCAGATTCTATTAAATGCATAAAGATATGATCACTTTCAATCGACAATTTTATTAATCCTTGCACTTTAAGATCATCCTGAACAGTCAGCTTATAAAAGAATTCATCATCCTTTTCTCTATATAATTTGTTCCAATTGAAAAGCCAACCATTCTTTATAAGAACCTCTTTCAAATCAACTTTATTAACAAGAGTGACTTCCGTCTGTATTATTTCTCCCGTTAAACTATTAACTATGCAATCTGTAATATCATCAATAACAAAATCAAGAAATATGTGTTCCACTTTAGTAATAGTGTAAAGATACAATAATATTATTAATTTGAAAATGTTTAAGGATAAAATAAAAGCCGCATCATAACTGGTGCGGCTCCTTTATCTATTCTTGCCCCGTATTTATTCTACATTCAGTGTAAAACGTTTAAAATCAACTACAGTTAAGCCGGCACTAGTTTTAGTAAGGTATTCACCGATAGTCATTTTAGTATCTTTTACAAACTCTTGTTCAAGTAAACATACTTCTTTGTAGAATTTGTGAATGCGGCCTTCAGCAATTCTTCCGATCATATTCTCCGGCTTTCCTTCCTGACGCGCTTTGTCGGCAGCAATCGTCTTTTCAGTTTCGAGAACACTTGCAGGAACACTTGCGGCATCAATTGAAATAGGATTCATAGCAGCAACCTGCATAGCAACATCTCTTGCAACCTGAGGATCGACATTCGCCTGATTGAAAGCAACGATAGTAGCTAATTTATTTCCCGGGTGAATATATGAAGAAACAGTTTCGCCTTCAACAAATCCGTAACCATCCAATTCCATTTTTTCGCCGGTGATACCACTGCGGTCAACAACTGCATCAGCAACTGTAGCATTACCAAAAGGAAGAGCCTTCAGGGCGTCAAGGTCAGCAGGTTTGTTGGCAGCAGCTAAATCAAGAATTTCTTGAGTTAAAGCCACAAAGTCAGCATTCTTAGCTACAAAGTCTGTTTCGCATTTCAAAGCCACCATAATAGCAATACCATTTTCATGTTTTGCTAATACGCAACCTTCAGAAGCTTCACGATCAGAACGTTTAGCCGCTACAGCCTGTCCTTTTTTACGAATTATTTCAACGGCTTTATCGAAATCGCCTTCCGAATCGTTTAGTGCATTCTTGCAATCCATCATACCAGCTCCGGTCATTTTACGCAGCTTGGTTATTTCCGCCATAGTAACAGCCATAGTATTTTTCCTTTCTATATTTATTGTAGTTATTAAAAGTAAAGAAGGAGCCTTCTATTCTATCTATATTATGCTTCCTCGTCTTCCTTAATGAAGGCTGCTGCTTTTGCAGCATTGATAGCTTCTTCGTCAGACTTATCGAGTCTTGCTTTTGTTGATTTTCTCTTACCTTTGTTTGCAGGAGCTTCACCGGCAGCTTCCATATCGATCTTTTCTGCCTTTCTTTCTTCCAAGCCTTCAACAATAGCTGCACAACAAGCCTCAAGAATTACTTCGATTGATTTTGTAGCATCATCGTTTGCAGGAATTACGAAATCAACACTTGAAGGATCCGAATTAGTATCAACGATACCAAATACAGGAATACCTAAACGGTTAGCTTCACGAACTGCGATATGTTCTTTCATTACATCGACAACAAACAAAGCCGATGGCAAACGGGTAAGGTCGGAGATTGAACCTAAGTTCTTTTCCAATTTAGCACGTTGGCGTGATATTTGAAGAACTTCTCTTTTTGAAAGATTTGAATAAGTACCATCGTTAGTAAGTTTATCGATAGTAGCCATTTTCTTCACTGCTTTACGGATTGTTGGGAAGTTAGTTAACATTCCACCCGGCCAGCGTTCGATTACATAAGGCATATTTACAGAGGCAGCTTTATCAGCAACTATCTGTTTAGCTTGTTTTTTAGTAGCAACAAAAAGTATTTTTTTGCCCGATTTTGCAATTTGTTTTAAAGCATCAGCTGCTTCATCTATTTTAGCAACTGTTTTGTGGAGGTCAATGATATGAATACCATTGCGTTCCATAAAAATATAAGGAGCCATTGCAGGGTTCCACTTTCTCTTAAGGTGTCCGAAGTGTGAACCGGCTTCTAACAATGTATCAAAATTTGTTCTTGACATTTTTTATTCTTTAATTGTTTACTTTCTTTTTTGTTTTTCTAAACCAACCGCCGGGTAGCTTTCGATACAGATCCCGGTAGTTTAGATACTAAACCATGCTTATTAGCGCTTACTGAACTGGAATCTCTTACGTGCTTTTGGGCGTCCCGGTTTTTTACGTTCAACCGAGCGTGGATCACGTGTCATGAAACCTTCGGAACGAAGAGCAGCTTTATCTTCGGCGTTGATTTTAACCAATGCGCGAGCAATAGCTAAACGCAAAGCCTGCGACTGGCCTGTAAAACCGCCACCATAAAGATTTACTTTTATATCATATTTTTCGGCAACACCCAACTTATTCAATGGCTGTTTCACAACATATTGAAGTATAGAAGATGGGAAGTACACACCAAGATCTCTCTTGTTAATAGTAATTTTTCCGGTACCTTCGCTTACATAGATACGGGCGACAGCTCTTTTACGTCTGCCTAATGCATTTACTACTTCCATTATACCTTATTTAAGTGAGTTTAAATCGATTACTTTTGGGGTTTGAGCCTCATGCTTGTGTTCGCCGCCGGCGTATACATACATATTACTCAATAATTGAGCGCCCAATTTGTTTTTAGGCAACATACCCTTTACTACTTTTCTCAGAAGTCTGTCAGTACCGTTAGGTCTTGTTAGCAAACGCGCAGGGGTCATTTCTCTTTGGCCTCCCGGATAGCCGGTATATGAAAGATATACCCTGTCAGTCCACTTGTTTCCTGTCATTTTTACTTTGTCTGCGTTGATGATAATTACATTGTCGCCGCAGTCTACATGAGGGGTAAAGTTCGGTTTGTACTTTCCTCTCAACAATTTCGCAACTTTAGAACCGAGGCGGCCTAACACCTGATCGGTTGCATCAACTACAACCCATTCTTTGGTTACAGTTGCTTTGTTAGCAGAAATGGTCTTATAACTTAAAGTATCCACTCTTAATTTAATTTTTTAATTGTTACTACTTAAAAACACTTCACCACAACTATGTTCTCCCCGGACAAAGGATTTGCTAAGTTGCTATGAATTAATCTCTTATATGCTTATGATAATAATCGGCTTGCAAAATTACGGCTTTTCTTTTAATTGGCAAACTATTTCTTTGTTTTTTGTCGCAACCTGCCACCTAAAAAAATAGGGGCAAGGGGAGTAAGCACACACAGCAGAGACTAATTGAAAGAAACAGGAGATAGTGGATTTTTCTTCTTTTCTTTTTCTTCTTTTGATATTATCTTTTCTTATATGTTCTTATATGTTCTTTTATGTTGCTATAGGGTAGCTATAGCTAGTGCTAATTGAAGCGATTTTTATAATACTGGCATTAAGCGATTTATCAAATAGTTTACAACAACGATTCGTAGTTAAAAAGTGTTGAAAGCACAGTGGTTTTACACCAAAGCGCAATGGTTTAACATTTTTTTATTTGTTTTTTTAGCCAAAAGCACGTTGCATTTCCCTCAAAAGCAACGTGCTATGTACCCAAATGCAACGCGCATTTGAGAATTAGCAACGTGCATTTAAGAGAGATGCAACGTGCATTTTGGGGATTATTCTCGTTCCTCCAAATAACGTTCGGCAAGATTTATCACTGTATAGATGGATTGGATTGCTTTCTTTGTTTGTTGCTTTATTGCCGATGTGAATTTTAAATCTTTTTTACCCTCAAGAACGATTAAAATACTTGTCGTTTTCTCTGCTCCTATCATCGTAAATAACGGAATAATTTTGTGAGCCATGGCTGCTATTCCGTTTACATCTTCTGCACCGAGTGCCTGTAGCATTCGCTGTGTATTTTTCTTTGTCTCTTCAATAAAGCTTTTAATTATTTCATTTCCGGCTTTTTCATCGTCCATAGAGAATGTGGTTAAAGCAGAAAAATCTAATTTCTTCGATTGGCCCGAATCCCTCTTTTTACCATCGTCGCTTCCCAGCCCTAAAACATTTAAGAGTTCTTCTACCGAAAAAGGTTTGTTCAGGAATCCGTTAAATCCGTACATATGATAATCTGCGCCATTCATCTCGCTACGAGCGGTAACGGCAACAACCGGAATCTTTTGAGCTTGTGGAATATTTGAATTACGGAGCAGTTTTAACAAATCGAATCCATTCATTGCGGGCATTTGCAGATCGGTTAAGAGAACATCAAATTTATCACTACGCAAGTAATCTATCAGTTCATCTATTCTTTCGCAACCCACTGCCGCTATTCCCTTGCTTTTAAGCAGGGCTATAGTCATTTCTACCTGTAACTTGTCATCATCAATCAGTAATACGCTTAATGACCGGACTTTTTTTGAGGGCTCCGAAACATTTATTGCCTTTTTCTTGCTGTCCTCTTCCCTTTTTTCTTTTGCTGCTTCCAACGGTAAAGTTACAATGAAACTGCTTCCTTCTCCATATTTACTCTCTACTTTTATTCTTCCTCCAAACAGATAAACCAGTTTTCTTACAATAGAAAGTCCCAGTCCGAATCCTTCTTCTCCCTGTGCTCCGGGTAAACGGGTAAATTCTTGAAAGATACGTTCTTTATCTTCTTCTTTCATTCCTTTTCCTGTGTCGGAAACTGTAATAATTATGCCCGTTGATTGATATTGGGCTGATAAAGCAACCTCACCTTCGGGAGTAAATTTAACTGCATTGGAGAGAAGGTTGTTTATAATCTGCCGTATCCGCAGCGGGTCACTTTCATAACTGCCGTTTAATTGTGGATCAATACTACATTTAAACCGCAAACCTTTATTTGCAGTTAACGGCTCAAAGCTTACCCGAATATCATCAAACAACTCGGCCGGGTTGAATACAACTTTATTAACCTGAACTTTATTTAGGTCGAGTTTGTGGAAATCAAGCAAATCATTTACTAATTTTAATAAATGGTCTGATGAATTTTTCATATTACTAAGGTAGCGTATTTGTTGTTCATCCGCCTTTATAGAGTCGATTAACAAATCGATATAGCCGATTATGGAACCTAACGGAGCTTTGAAATCGTGGGTAATGGCCAACATTAAGTTCTCTCGTGCTTTTAACAAAGTAGCAGTGCGATTGTTTGCTGCCTCCAACTGCCTTCTGTATCTATTGTTTCGCTGAATATCTAACCATATTATTATCAGAAAGATAGCGGCAAGAATGATTGATCCCACAGCAATCATTATTATCGTTTTTGTTGAGCGTATACGGGTTTCCTGCTGCATCTGCGCCTGCTCCATCGACTGTTGAATGAATTCTTCTTTATAATTATTAATCACACTGTCAATCTGGGAGTTCAACATATTGTTCATCTCACGCAGCCTGGAGTTTCCTCTTCTTATTGCTTTTAATGGGGTATCTTGTTTTGATCTGGTTATTCTCTTTACAACCTGTTCGGCAGGTATATTTGGAACCTCGGTAAGTATAGTATCTGTTTTTTTGCTAATTACATTTTTCAAAGTAACAATGGTGTCTTTCGAAGGAACAAAAACCTCACCTATCCTCCTGAAAAACCTTTTCTTGGGTATCGCTACTACAACAGAATCACTGCTCTTCACCACATTGTGCTGTACCCGTTTTAATTCAAGAATCGAATCTCTAACAGCTATTGTTTCTTCTTTTTCGGTTAAGGAGATCATGCTATCGTTTTTCACGGTTATATTTTGTAGCATGGATAGCGCGTTTTCATCTTTTGCGCGAATTAAAGACAACAAACTATCGGTTTGTAATAATTGATTATTATCTGCTACTAATATATGATCCAGTTCTCTCTCAATGAATCTTAAGGAATAGAATATAATACCCAACAACACAAGATAGCCGAGCGCTACCTTCAACTTAAAAAAACGAGTTGGTTTGCTCATAAAATTAATTATAAGTACTGAGATTTAGCCAAAGTAAATTGAAAATGCATCACTGTTTCCTTTGTAAAGGACGGAGCAAATATAACTAAAAATGTGTTACTATGCAAACACGATGTTTAATGAACATTTTTGGGATTATCCTATTTTCTTTGTTTTCTTGTTAAATCTAATCCAGAATAAAACTCCGGCGGTTGTTAGTCCAAAGGGGAAAGCCATCCATACACCGAATGTTCCCCATTGCATAACGAAACCAAAGAAGTATCCTGCAGGAAGTGAGATGAGAAAATAGGAGATAAATGCAAAGACCATCATTGGTTTTACATCAGATATTCCACGCAAGGCATTGGCAAATGTTATCTGCAAACCATCTCCAAACTGGTATAATAATAAAGGAAGGGTTAATGACACAACGGTAAGCACAACATCCTCACTATCGGTAAACCAGGTTCCAATTTGATGTCGGAACAGGAATAAAACAGCGCAAAACACCAAGGCCATTAACATAATTATATGGAAGCCGGCAAACGCCGATCGCCGAACATTCTCCATATCATTTTGCCCACGAAAGTAGCTAACTCGTACTGCAACGGCTGCGCCCATACCATAATACATCATAAATGCTAAAGTAGATATAGTAAGCATAACCTGATGTGACGCCAGGGCAATGGTGCCGAGCCATCCTATCATTATGGTACTTAAACTGAAAGATGCTGTTTCCATTCCCATTTGCAAGCCTATAGGCCAACCGAGTGTATTTAAGCGCTTAAAATAAGCCTTCGTTATTTTTAAATGGGCGAATCCGTTTCTGTATTCCGCAAAGTTCTTTCCTAAGAAAAATACCATTGCAAAAACTACAACCATCAATATACGGGAAATAAGAGTACTGACACCTGCGCCCACAAGTCCTAATTCGGGAAGACCAAGTTTACCGTATATTAAGATATAGTTTCCGCAGATATTTAAGGCATTGCCCCCTAACAAAATCCACATGGCTATCTTGGTTTTCATTATACCATCGGCAAATTGTTTGAATGAATTGAACAACATTACAAATATCAATGATACCAACAGAATCAGGTAATATGGTTTTATAAGGGGCATTAACTCTTCCGGCTGACCGAGTTTCTCTACAAAGAGGTACAGAACGCCCATGATAAGGGTAAGAAGCAAGGCTATCAATACGTTAGCCAATATACTGTTTTTCAATACTTGTCCGGCCGAAGCCAATTGGTTGCGCCCAAACAAACCACCCACTATAGGGGTTAGTCCATACGAGAATCCTGTACTGAAAATTATTGCCAGATTAAATACATTGTTTACGAAAGATGCAGCTGCTAGCCCGTTTGTGCTGTGATGGCCAATCATCAGAGTATCGGCAAAGCCCAGAATAATCATTCCGAGTTGCCCAATAACAATTGGAACACCTAACACATATAACGCTTTATAATGTCCTTTATATTGATCAAAAATCTTTATTAGCATAATATAATAAGAATTTGAGTGCTACCTCACTCTACCTCCTTTACCTCCTTTACCTCACTTTACCTCCTTTACCTCCTTTACCTCACTTCTATAATACAATATACAACTATTTGACGGTTGAAAGGTTTTCTGTGCTAACTCTCTGAGGTGAGTAGCAGTAACGGATCGATAATTCTTCACTTCCTCATTTAAATCTTCGGCTTTGCCTATTAACTCAAACCACGCAAGATTTGTGGCTACATTCAAATAATTGATATTTCCAAAAATATGTGTTGATTCGAATTTGTTCTTTACTTTTTCCAGTTCCTGTTCTTTAATTACTTCATTTTTAAGAATTTCCAATTCTTCCCATACGGCTTGTTCGGCTTGTTCAAGGGTTATTCCTGTATTGGGCTTTCCACTAATCTGCAACAATCCCGGATCAATGCTACCGGAAATATAGGCATCAATACCGGAAAATATTCGTTTCTCTTTCACCAATTTCTGCTGTAGCCTACTGGATTTCCCGTTACACAATATATCCGAAAGGATATCATATGTATAAAAATCCGGACTTATTTTGCCACTCATGTGGAAAACCATAAAGAGAGAATCAACAGGAACATCCCGTGCTACTTCCATGCGTCTTTGCTCCGTTTGGTCGGATTCCTGTGGGTATATTCTTCTTGCAACCTCTCGGCGAGGGATTGCCCCAAACCATTTCTCCGTTAGCTCTACAGCAGCATCAAAACAAATATTTCCTGTAACAGCCAATATTGCATTGTTTGGAGCATAGAAACGAAAAAAGAAATCTTTTACCTCGCTTAATGTTGCATTCTCAATATGAGCTAATTCTTTTCCTATCGTGGGCCACCTGTAAGGATGCACTTTGTATGCCAGCTCACGGAGTAAGTGCCCTGCATCTCCATAAGGCCGATTAAGGTTTCGCTGTTTAAACTCTTCCATCACCACTCCTTTCTGAACATCAAGGCCCTTTTGGTTAAAGTTCAGGCTCAACATACGATCGGATTCCAACCAGAATCCTGTTTCAACATTCTGACGCGGAATAGTAAGATAATAATTGGTTATATCATTATTGGTCCATGCATTGTTCTCTCCTCCTGCCAGTTGCAAGGGTTCATCATAATTGGGTATGTTTATGGAGCCTTCGAACATTAAATGCTCAAAAAGATGAGCAAACCCGGTATGTTCCGGGTCTTCATCACGGGCGCCCACATTATATAAAATATTGAGGGCGACCATTTGTGTACTCTTATCTTCGGTATGAACAAGACGCAGACCATTAGATAGGGTATGCTTTTTTATATTCATTCTTGAACTGTTACCTTGATGATTCTTACATCTTCTACCGGGCGATCTTGTGCTTTGGTTTCTACTCTTTGTATTTTGTCTACCACATCCATACCTTCAACAACTTCACCAAACACGGTATATTCATTATCAAGATGAGGAGTTCCTCCAACTGTAGTATATTCTTTGATTTGTTCCGGAGTGAATTTAAAATCGGGTATTTTCTCTGCCTGCTTTTGTGCTTCTTGCTCAAATTCTTCCTGTAGCTTCATTAAGCCATCCGTATCATTGGCTTTTTGCATCTTCTCAATCTTCGAGCGATTCTTGCCTACCAGTTCTTGAAATACCTTATGTTGTTTTAGCTGTGGACTGTTTCTTTGAGATTCCATCTTTTTTAACTCGTCTTCAGTAGCAACCTTTCCGGTTACGATATAAAACTGGCAGCCCGATGATTCTTTCTTCGGATTTACCTGATCGCCCATTCTTGCCGCAGATAATACACCCTTCTTGTGAAAATATTCAGGATAAACAAACTCCGCCGGAATTGTATAACCCACATCACCGCTACCCAACGATTGATCTTGGGTGGCTGTTTTTGATTCCGGATCACCTGCCTGAATCATGAAATCTTTTATTACCCGATGAAACAATGTTCCTTCATATGTTCCCTCCTTTGCTAATTTCACAAAGTTATCTCTGTGCTTGGGTGTTTTATCGTATAGCTTTACTACGATATCACCCATAGTTGTTTCAATTTTAACCATATAATTTTTATTTGATTGACATGAAGTCATTATACATGTCATAATAATCAAAAAACCGAGTAAATTCTTTTTCATAAGTCTATCTTTTAATAATTTACTGCAAAAGTACGATTTAATTATAAAAGTTTTACCTTTGCGTAGTAAAAGTATAAAAACCTGCCAATGAGATCCTTGCTAATTGTTGAGGACGATATTACTTTTGGAATGATGCTAAAAACCTGGTTAGATAAAAAAGGGTTCCATGTGCTATCGGCCAGTAATATCGCCCGCGCGCGAAACTTTATTGAAAAAGAGAAGATTGATATTATTCTATCCGATTTGCGATTGCCGGATGAAGACGGGATATCTCTTCTGAAATGGATGGGTGATAATGGACTAAAAATCCCTCTTATCATCATGACGAGTTATGCCGATATCCAATCGGCAGTACAAGCTATGAAACTTGGTGCCAATGATTTTATCGCAAAACCGGTAAACCCTGAAGAATTGCTTAACAAAATCAATGAGGCATTATCCGTTGCTACCGAAAATAAAACTACGGCAGCAGGAGTATCTTTCTCCCCTACTCCATCTTCGATGTTATATATTGAAGGGGAAAGCGAAGCAGCCCGGAAACTATACAATTATGTAGGACTGGTTGCTCCCACAAATATGTCTGTACTTATAAATGGAGCCAGTGGAACCGGTAAAGAATATGTAGCCCGCAGAATTCATGAGCTTAGCAACCGGAAAGACAAACCGTTTATTCCTATTGATTGCGGGGCTATTCCAAAGGAATTGGCCGCATCAGAATTCTTCGGCCACATGAAAGGTTCGTTTACAGGAGCCTTAACCGATAAGACCGGTGCTTTTATTGAAGCGAATGGCGGCACTATATTTCTTGATGAAATAGGCAATCTGGGATACGAAATCCAAATTCAGTTGCTTCGTGCCCTACAGGAGCGCAAAATACGACCGATTGGCTCGAATAAAGAAATCCAGGTTGATATCAGATTAATCTCTGCTACCAATGAGAATCTTGATCAGGCTATTCAAAAAGGAACCTTCAGAGAGGATCTCTACCACAGAATCAATGAATTTACATTGTACATACCGCCACTAAAGGAAAGGCAGGAAGACATTTTGCTGTTTGCTAACCTGTTTCTGGAGCATGCAGCAAAAGAATTCAATAAAAACCTGATAGGTTTTAATGATAAAGCAACTTCCGCCATTTTAGCCTATCACTGGCCGGGAAATCTGCGGCAAATGAAAAATGTTATAAAGAAGGCAGCATTATTAGCACAAACCGAATACATCACGACAGCCGACTTAAACGATGAGTTATGCACTCCCCCTGTTATAACTCACAACAACATGGCCTTACATGATGAAGAAACAGAAAAACAGCATATTTTGGATGTTCTGAAGCATACCGGATATAACAAAAGTAAAGCAGCTCTACTCTTAAGCATCGACAGAAAAACCCTCTATAACAAAATTAAATTATACGGAATCGACATTTAGATTGTGGAATTTTTCCACAATCTATTCCACACTTTCCACACAACTCCACACTTTTTGTTTTTCTGCTACCTCTTATAATCCATTAATTATCAAGAAAGTAGGAAAAATTGTTCTTTTTGGCATATCCTTTGGTATATAGTACATGTGAAAGACTTCGGTTAACAGAAAAAAAACCTTAACTTAAAAAAGCACTGTTAACTACATTGTGAATGTTTGTGTTGGTTGTAACATGGCTTTATCTCAAAACCCCAATGGTTGATTTAGAAAACGAGAGAGACAGAGTGCAAAACAAGAGAATAAAGTTTGTTACACCATAATTAAACGGCGAGAGCGCCTAGAGACAGAGAATTGGCAGTTTGGTCACCGGGAAACTCCCGGTGATCATTTTTTGCCAAATGCTATTAAGCAGAGAGAGAGAGGGACGCAGTGGGTGCGTTTCTCTTTTTACATTTTATACTGTTTTATAATCAGAAGAAGCTTTTCCACAAATTACCTTCCGGCACCGGAGCCTCGAGTTCAATCTGTGCTTTTGTAACAGGGTGAGTAAAACTAATTTTCCGGGCATGCAGGCAGATGCTTCCATCCGGATTTGAACGTGGGAAACCGTATTTTAAATCCCCTTTTATGGGACTTCCCATTTTGGCTAACTGACAGCGAATCTGGTGATGCCTTCCGGTCTTCAGATCAATTTCCAAGAGGTAGTAATTATCAGAATGGGCAATTAATTTATAATCGAGAATGGCCTTTTTAGAGTGAGGCACTTCTTTGGTATACGCATAGCTTTTATTTTGCTTCTCATTCTTCACTAAATAATGCACCAATTCGCCTTCGGTTTGTTCGGGAGCATTCTTTACAATAGCCCAATACCTCTTTTTCACATCTCCCGTTCTAAACAGATCATTCATGCGGGAAAGCGCTTTGCCGGTTTTAGCAAAAATAATTAATCCGCTCACCGGCCTGTCGAGGCGATGCGTAACTCCCAGAAACACATTTCCGGGCTTTTGATATTTCTCCTTAAGATATTCCTTTACCAACTCTGATAAAGGAATATCTCCGGTTTTATCACCCTGCACTATTTCCGAGGGCGCTTTATTTACAACTATTATATGGTTGTCTTCGTATACAACTGTCATATTACATATTCATACCCCCATCGCACAGAATTACCTGTCCGGATACATACGATGATAAATCTGATCCGAGGAAGAGAGCTACATTTGCCACATCTTCCGGTGTTCCGCCACGGCGCAACGGAATAGATTTTGCCCATTCGGCTTTTACTTCATCGGAAAGTTGGTCGGTCATTTCGGTTATTATAAATCCCGGAGCAATGGCATTGGCACGAATACCGCGCGAACCTAATTCTTTTGCTATTGATTTTGCCAAACCAATCATACCCGCCTTTGAAGCCGAGTAATTACATTGACCCGCATTACCGGATACTCCTACAACAGATGACATGTTGATAATGCTGCCTGCTTTTTGGCGCATCATAATGGGAGTACATGCATGGATAAAGTTAAAAGCCGATTTCAGGTTAATGTTAATTACCATATCCCATTGCTGTTCGCTCATACGCATCATCAGTCCATCGCGCGTAATACCCGCGTTGTTTATAAGAATATCAATGCGACCGAATTCTTTGTGTATTTCAGCAACCACCTGTGCAGTTTCTTCAAAATTAGCTGCATTAGAGGCATATCCTTTAACCTTTACACCATAAGCGGCTATTTCTTTCTCTGTATTTAAAGCATTTTCGTCTATCACAAGATCAGTGAATGCTATATTAGCTCCTTCCGAAGCATATTTTAAAGCGACAGCTTTACCAATACCACGAGCTGCACCGGTTATGATTGCAGTTTTTCCTTCTAATAATCCCATAATTTTAATTAATTATTTATTGTTTTTTTGTTGCATGTAGCGCGCCAAATACAATATTGGCCACATATTTCTTTTTTGTTGATAAATCAAGATCTTCTCCTATTCGTCCCCGTATATAGGGCACTTCTAGTCCTTTCAGACAGTAATGTATCAGGTCGGCAGTCATTTTCACGTCATCTACTTGAAATGATCCTTTCTCCTGCCCTTCCTGAAGCACCTTTCTGAATAACTGCCTTTCTGTGGCATCAAATTTCTTTCTTACAATTTCTACGCGCCATATATCGCGAAAGAAATCGGCTCTGAGCGTACCGTTACGGTAAACAACTTCTTTTACCACATCTAAACGTGTGTATATCATCTCCACGATCTTCCGTTCGGGAGATATATTCCTTTGCACCACACGAGCAAGTGTTTGCGAAAGGATTTCCAATTCGGACTCTACTACAGCAAGATAGACTTCGTCCTTGCTTTTAAAATAGGTATAAAGTGTCCTTCTTCCTTTTTTCGAAGCAACGGCGATGTCATTCATAGTAGTGCCTTCTACCCCAGTCTTTGCAAAAAGCTGTCGGGCAATGTCTATTAACTTAGCTCTTGTCTTTGATATTGGCATATTATTGCACATTGCTTAATAATGTGAGCAAAATTACTTTTTTATTCCATATCAAACAAAAAAAATACAGTTATTATTAACATTTAAGGCTTATCAAATCTTTAAAGAAAGAAGATTAATTATAGTTTACTTTCTATTAACAATTGTTATATACACTATATGTCAGCAAGATATCCATTCCGTTTATTTGTACAAAATTATTTTAAAGTAAAAATAAACCGGGTTATATTAACGATCTAAGATGGGTCGATAGTTTTCCCTGATAAAGGTCTGGATTTATCTTTATAAAAGCATTTGTTTATCTATTACAAAGGAGTTGCGATGCCGCACGGTGCATGCCTGTAGATACGCCCACAGATATTAAACAAATTCTGAGGAATGAGTATGATGAGTTATCATTCGCCTTGAATAACTTTGAAGATATTGATGATAACAACAATGATGATTAAAATATATGCTTTTTTAATCCGCTAAAAACTAAGCAATTACAACAACAACGAGAAATAAAGGCAAAAAAAGAGCTTGATTTATTTGCTTTAATCAAATTAAGCAGTACTTTTGCACTCACAAAACATCGCGGAGTGGAGCAGTTGGTAGCTCGTTGGGCTCATAACCCAAAGGTCGTAAGTTCGAGTCTTGCCTCCGCAACTAAGCAGCGTTTAAGTAATTGATCATCAAAAACTTAAACGCTGTTTCTAATTATAGCCGAGACAGAAACGAGACAACGCATTTTAGTTCCCCAAATTCGCCAACATTTTAATTTTTCGCATCTATCGGTTGCGATTTAAAATGTTTATAATGACAATTAGAAGAATTTAGAATCTTATTTCAAGAAGTTCATTACCTATGGTATGAACAGTTTCTAAAATAAGTTTTTTGCGTTCTTCAGAAGGTTTTTTTGTTCCATTTATGTAACTGGCCAACAAGCTCTGTTGAATTCCCATCTTTCGGGCAATAGCAGAAATATTCAATTCCGGATGTGACAAAAATAGCTCCTGAACATCACACTTTACTTCTTTTGTTTCTTCAAAATAGAAACTTTCATAACTCACATCTTCGTCTATATTTTCCCAATGGATACCAAAAGGTTCTAGTTCATAACTATTCCTTTCTTCATTAGTAGCAAGCAATAAACGCGGATAGAATTTAAGTAACTGATACAATGTTTCCCCCTTGTCATTTTCAATATAGATACGTTCATCAGCAAACCATAATCTTGTTACTTTCATACTTTTTCCTCCTATATTTAAAGTTGTAGAGGATTAAAAATCCCCATGCAATTTTTTCCATTCTTTTTGAATAAGCTCCAAATTTTCTTCTAAAACGTATTCAGCCAGTTTTAAATCTTTAGGTTTTATACCTTTATTCTCAATTAGAACAACCGCTTCTGATATTTCAAATTTGGCTTCTCCATCCTGACTAACAACATGGCAATGGGGCGGAAAATGTTCTCTTGTATAAAGCCTAAATTTCAATCCAAATAAAATTAGTATCGTTGGCATATCATTCTAATGTATTTATTTACCCTACAAAGATAGGATATAATTTTATATCCTGAAAATAAAACACAAACAAAGGTTATAAAATTATATCCTTCCAACAATTTATCCACTTGTATAGCCGAACCAGAAACGAGACAATACACTCTAAGGATCGGCAAACTTTCCCGATGGATAGAACTTTTCTAATTTCTTTTATCCTTTTTTATTATTGCTTTCCTTGTGATTAACGCTTTATCTATTTACTTTTGCAGTAGATAAAGACTGTTGAGACCCGGATCTAAACAATACTAAGACCCGGGTCTCAATGTATTTAACACCCGGGTCTCAGCACTGCTTACACCCGGGTCTCAACAAGAAAAACATTATTCGTTTCAACAAAAAACAAATAAGGCTATGCAAACATATGTAGTGCGCCCTAAAGTAGATAAAAGCAGCGGAGAAGAGAAAACGATGTATTATGGCATTCCACTATCGGCAGGAATTATTGACGAGGAATATCTGGCAAATGAAATATCCGAACGATGTTCGCTAACACCAGCCGATGTACTTGCAACCATCAACGCTTTGAGCCAATCGATGCAGGACCACCTGTGTTGTGGGGAAACCATTCGTTTGAAGGGAATTGGGCTCTTTACAGTATCGGCAAGTAGCGAAGGCGTTGGCGCTCCGGAAGAATGTACTCCTTCTAAACTGAAGCCTCAGCGCATCTGTTTTCGCGCTGATAAAATTTTAAAGAGCGTTTTAGGAAGGATTAAATACAAGATGAAGAAAACGGGCAAATAATTATTTTCATGGCAAAAGAAAAAACAGTATATGTGTGTTCAAACTGCGGACAGGAATCTCCTAAATGGGTAGGCAAATGTCAATCGTGTGGAGCATGGAACACATACGTAGAAGAAATTGTGAGGAAAGAGCCGGTAAACAAACGCCCGGTATCGGGGATCGAAACGCCAAAAGCACGACCGGTTTCCTTGAGCGAGATTGAAACGGGCGAAGAGGTTCGTATCGATATGCACGATGAGGAACTTAATCGGGTATTGGGTGGCGGACTGGTGCCGGGGTCTCTGGTATTGATTGGCGGCGAACCGGGTATCGGTAAATCTACTTTGGTGCTGCAAACGGTTTTACGCATGCCCGAAAAACGTATTCTTTATGTATCAGGCGAGGAGAGCGCCCGCCAGCTTAAACTTCGCGCGGATCGTTTAAGTACATCATCGAGTGATTGCTTAATTGTTTGCGAAACCTCCCTTGAACAGATTTATGTTCATATTAAAAACACGCGTCCCGAACTGGTAATTATTGATTCTATACAGACTATTTCTACCGAAACCATCGAATCTTCTCCGGGAAGCGTATCGCAGGTTCGCGAATGTTCGGCTTCTATTCTTCGGTTTGCCAAGGAAACTCATATTCCGGTATTATTAATTGGTCATATCAACAAAGAAGGTAGTATTGCGGGTCCTAAGGTTCTGGAGCATATTGTAGACACGGTTTTACAATTCGAAGGCGATCAGCATTACATGTATCGCATATTGCGGAGCATCAAAAATCGCTTTGGCAGTACGGCAGAGCTTGGTATTTACGAGATGCGCCAGGATGGTTTACGACAGGTTAGCAACCCATCGGAGCTTTTGCTTTCGCAGGATCATGAGGGCATGAGCGGTGTGGCAATTGCTTCGGCCATCGAGGGTGTTCGTCCGTTCCTGATTGAAACGCAAGCACTTGTTAGCTCGGCGGTATATGGTAATCCGCAGCGATCGGCCACGGGTTTCGATATCCGAAGAATGAATATGTTGCTGGCGGTATTAGAGAAACGGGTTGGGTTTAAGCTGGCTCAAAAGGATGTTTTCCTCAATATCGCGGGTGGTCTTAAGGTGAATGACCCGGCTATTGATTTGGCGGTAATCAGTGCGATTCTTTCATCGAATATGGATGCGGCGATTGAATCGGGTGTTTGTATGGCGGGAGAAATCGGACTATCCGGAGAAATCCGCCCGGTTAATAGGATTGAACAACGAATCGGCGAAGCTGAAAAACTTGGGTTTAAGCGGTTTGTGTTGCCTAAATATAATTTACAAGGGGTTGATACAAAGAAACTAAAAATTGAGCTTGTGCCGGTGAAAAAGGTGGAAGAGGCGTTTCGTGCTTTGTTTGGATAGTTTTTTGTATTCTGGTTAATACCCATAACACAAAACAATATATGATACAAGAATTTCAGATACGGATGCTGCCCCAGCAAGCAACCAACGAACAGACCATCAAACAATATATCATCAATGAAAAAGGAATATCAGCCAAAGATATCACCGCCATTAGAATATTGAAACGAAGCATTGATGCCCGCCAACGCACCATCTTTATCAACCTAAAAATACAGGTTTACATTAACGAGATGCCCGATAAAGAGGAATACAATCGTACCGAATACCCAAATGTAGAGGGTAAACCGGAAGTTATTATTGTTGGCGCAGGCCCCGGCGGACTGTTTGCTGCCTTAAAACTCATTGAGCTGGGCATACGCCCTATCATTGTAGAGCGAGGAAAAGATGTACATGGGCGGCGGAAAGATATAGCACTTATTGGCAGGGAACATGCAATAAATCCCGAATCGAATTATTCCTTCGGCGAAGGTGGTGCGGGAGCCTATTCGGACGGTAAGCTGTATACCCGCAGCAAAAAAAGGGGTAACACGGATAAAATATTAAACGTGTTTTGCCAGCATGGAGCCTCTTGCAATATACGGGTTGATGTGCATCCACATATCGGAACTGATAAACTGCCCCGGGTAATCGAGAACATGAGAAACACCATTATTCATTGCGGAGGTGAAGTTCACTTTGAAACAAGAATGGATCACCTTATTATAAAGGATGAAAAAGTGATAGGCATCGAGACAAATACCGGCAAAACATTCATGGGGCCTGTTATCCTTGCTACCGGACATTCTGCCCGCGATGTTTACCGGTGGTTGTTCAATAATAATGTAAGCATGGAGGCTAAAGGCATTGCAGTAGGTGTACGCCTGGAGCATCCCGCTCATTTAATAGACCAAATACAATATCATAATAAAGAAGGAAGGGGCAAATACCTACCCGCTGCCGAGTATAATTTCGTTACCCAAGTAGAAGAGAGAGGCGTTTATAGCTTCTGCATGTGCCCCGGAGGATTTGTTGTTCCGGCAGCAAGTGAGCCGGAGCAAGTGGTTGTGAACGGCATGTCGCCATCAAACCGGGGCTCAAAATGGAGCAATTCGGGCATGGTGGTAGAGGTTCGTCCGGAAGATATTACCGCATACGATACCGGCATATTAGCCATGATGAAGTTTCAACAGGAAATAGAGCGGCAAAGCTGGTTGCAAGGTGGGATGAAACAAACAGCACCCGCGCAACGCATGGTAGACTTTACAAAGAAGAAGCTTAGTTTTGATTTACCCGAAAGCTCATACAGTCCGGGGTTAATTTCATCGCCACTGCATTTCTGGTTACCCAATTTTATAACCAAAAGGCTGGCGGCAGGGTTCAACCAATTCGGTCGGAACGCACATGGATTTTTAACCAATGAGGCTGTAATGATTGGGGTGGAAAGCCGAACTTCATCTCCCGTTAGGATTACACGAAACAAAGATACATTACAACATGTTACTGTATCAGGGCTATTTCCTTGTGGTGAAGGAGCCGGATACGCAGGTGGAATCGTTTCGGCCGGGGTTGATGGCGAACGTTGCGCGGAAGCTGCTGCTGAATATGTTAAACGCTAAGTTAATCGATTATATAAATGGAAATTGCAATCATAACCCCCGATACGCTCTCTGCCATAGGATTGCGGGAGATGCTTAAATCAATTTGCGAGGAGTGCATCGTTCGTACATTTCCCGACTTTGGAACATTTGCCGATGACACACCCGATATGTACACCTGGTATTTCGTGTCTTCGCAAACATATGTATTGTATAATGCTTTCTTTCAACCCCGGAAATTGAAAACGGTTATTCTTATGCACGGGGTTGGAGGTACGGCCATGCCGCCAGGGCATCATATCATGAATATTTTTCTGCCGGAGATACGGCTTAGGGCTGAACTAACGAAATTTATTTCGGGAAATGCCCGCCCCGCCCACCCCAAGAGTGGAGACAAAGATCTATCCGATCGGGAAATAGAAGTTCTGGTACTTGTTAGCAAAGGAATGATTAATAAAGAGATAGCCGAAAAGCTGAATATATCTCTTACAACCGTTATTACCCACCGGAAAAACATTACAGAGAAACTGGGAATTAAATCGGTATCGGGACTTACCATGTACGCGGTAATGAACGGTTATGTAGAGGCAGATCGTATATAATCCTAATAAATAAGGATTGCAAACACCGGGTAATTAGTATTACCTTTGCAAACGGAAAATTGAGAAACGCAGATTAACACAGATTAGGCAGATTAATCATTGATCCGGTTATCTAATCTGCGTTAATCTGCGTTTCAGAAACAAATAACTAAAATGAAAAAAACTATTTCTCTATTCTTTTTATCTCTTTTTATTGTAAACAATCTTAGTGCGGATGAAACCCCACGCGATACGCTTAGGGTAGTTGATGTTGAAGAAGTTGTAATTATTGCCACCCCCAAAGAAAACCGCAAGTTGCGCGAGTTGCCCAATGCGGTTACTTTGCTTTCGCAAAAAGATTTGCAGGCGAATCAGGTAAACAGCATCAAAAATCTCACAGCATTAGTGCCCAATATTTTTATACCCGATTATGGCTCGCGGCTCACTTCGGCTATTTATATTCGTGGTATTGGTTCCCGAATCAACACGCCATCGGTGGGTTTGTATGTAGATAATGTACCCTACATTGATAAATCCGCTTTCGATTTCAACTATTACGATATAGAAAGAATTGATGTGCTTCGTGGCCCGCAGGGAACATTGTACGGACGAAACACGATGGGCGGTTTGATCAGGGTATATACTAAATCTCCTTTCTCCTATCAGGGAACAGATGTAAGATTAAGTGCGGGTACCTACAATAATTATAGCGGATCACTTACACACTATCACAGAATAAGTGAGAAGTTTGCTTTCTCCGCCGGTGGATTCTATGAATATGGAGAAGGATTCTTCGACAACCATAAAACCGGGAACAAAGCCGATCCGTTGAGTGCAGGCGGCGGGCGTATTCGTGCCATTTGGCTGCCCTCTGAAAATCTTAAAATAGACTTCACTGCCGGATACGAATATAGCGACCAGGGAGGATATGCTTATGGGCAGTACCATAAAGAAACCAGTAAACTGGATTCGGTAAACTATGATGATAGTTATTATCGCCGTGGGTTGTTTAATTCGGGATTGAATATTGAATATCAGACCAAGAACTTTACTGTTAGCGCAGTTACGGGATTCCAGAATTTAAAAGATCACATGTTTCTTGATCAGGATTTCAGTCCTAAGAGAATCTTTACGATTACACAGAAACAGAAAGTTAGTACTGTTTCGGAAGAGATTGTTCTTAAATCAAAACCCAACAAAAACTGGCAGTGGACAACCGGTGCATTCGGTTTTTATCAATGGCTAAACACAGATGGTCCGGTTACGTTTCAGGAAGAGGGTATTAAGGCAAATATCGAAGATAATATAAATGAAATATTTGAAGGCATCAAACCACCGGCGCCCACAATGAGCCTTTCCATTAAAAATACCCAGTTGCTTAATAGTGGCAATTTCGATACCCCTACGCTCAATCTTGCCATCTATCATCAATCTACTTACGATAACTTGTTCGTAGATGGATTGTCGGTTACTGCCGGATTACGGTTGGATTACGAAAACACAAGCATGAAGTACAACTCCGGAAGCGATGATCTGGATTATGATTTCGCAATGAATATGCTTCCTAAACCGTTAGAGATACAAACGAAGGGTTCGCAATTTAATGGGAAAGAGAAACATGATTATTTGCAGTTACTTCCGCGGTTCGCTATCAAATACGACTTTAACAACAGTAACAACATTTATGCATCTGTTTCTAAAGGGTATCGTTCAGGAGGTTATAATATTCAAATGTTTTCGGACATATTGCAATCGGCTTTAAGATCTGCCATGATATCGGACATCAAACAAACCTCTAAAGATTATATGATGGGAATGCAAATTCCTGGCCGGCCGCCTATGACGGAAGAAGCTGTAGATAAAATGCTCAGTATAATACCCGAATTTGAGAATAATGTATCTATTAAAGAAGCTACGAAATATAAGCCCGAATATAGTTGGAACTACGAAATCGGCACCCATCTCACCTTATTCCAGAACAGGTTATATGCTGATGTTGCCGCTTTCCTTATGAATACCCGCGACCAGCAAATATCCCGCTTCTCCGAAAACGGATTCGGCAGGATGACCGAGAATGCCGGTTCAAGCAGAAGCTACGGAATTGAAGCTGCACTACGTTCGCAAATTACTTCCGGATTAAGTTTAAATCTGAATTACGGATATACCCATGCAACCTTCCGAAAATATGAGGCTAAAGGAGATGCCGATGCGGTTGTGGATTACAGTGGCAACTATGTACCCTATGTACCGCAACATACTTTTTCGGCTAACGGGCAATATACATGGCGCTTTGGCGAAAACAAAACCATTCGCGAATTAAGCGCTAACCTTGGTTATACGGGTGCAGGAAAGATTTATTGGACAGAAGATAACGACATAGCTCAATCCTTTTATGGTACGATAAACGCGCGTATCAGTGCATTGGCCGGCCCTGTTCAGGTGGATGTATGGGGAAGAAATATTTTTGATAAGGAGTACACTGCTTTTTATTTCGAAAGTATGAAGAAGAGTTATATGCAACTAGGACGCCCGGCACAGTTTGGGGTGGATGTGAGATGGAGGTTTTAAAATTTATTTATTCATAACACCACAGCGGGGACACTCTCCCCGCTTTTTCATTTTCTGCCCACAATTGCCACAACGAAAGCGGAAGATAATTTCTTTGATAACCCGGTATAAGAAATAACAAACAAATGCGGCATATAAAACAAATCCGATACGGAATGGAACTGTAATAAGGAAAAAGATATAGCAAAATATACAAAAACAAAGCAATCCAAACACATATGCCAAAGTAGATCCGCTAGTTGGTAATTGTTTAGAAGCAACATCTACGGCAGCTAATGCGGCAATTAATATCATCCACCACGACAATAGAAAACCTCCGATAAGCAGAGGCTGGCTAAAAGGAGAAAGCGAAGGTACAAAATAATAATGCAGCCAATCTTGCGGAGTGAATATCTGTACAGATTGATACAATACAGCACTACCTGAAACAATCAAGCAAAGAAGCAATGGATAAATGTTATCTATATCGTTAAATAGAATAAATGGAAGCCGCTTCTTTATACCCAACATGGTAAAAATCACGATAAAAGCACTTACAATTATACCAAGATAAAGCAAAAGATCACCTTCATTCAAGAAATAAATAATCTGAGAAATGCTATCCACCGGCACATAATTCCGCATTAACTCCCTGCTGGTTATCCATCCCTGAAACTCCTGCGTATTGGCTATCTTAACGAATACAGTATCCAAATGAGCTGTACTATCCGAGAATTGAGCTATAGCTACCTGATCTCCTTTATTAAGTTGAAACCGGGAATCTATTTCTAAATCATAAGATACCAGCACCGAATCGGTTATTTGCTTAAAGTTTGTGCCAATGGGGAGTGTATCTTTGATGACCGAACCGGGTGCAAAATATGGGACATCACAAGATTGTAAGAGAAGGATGATTATCAATATGCCTGATAAACGTTTCATTCCGGCAAAAGTTTCATTTCGCATTTCCTGCAATCAAATTCTAAACGGAAACGTTTACCATCCGTAGCCTCAAGATGAAAGGGTTCCCTATAGGGGGATTTCTCCTTTTGATGTATCGGACACCAACCCATACTGTAGCGCAAACAATGCTTCGTAAACATCAAAACAGGATTATCGGGCTTGTTCAACTCATAAGCAGGAGATATATTATTCACTTGATGCGCGATATAAAACTTATTAGCCAGTGAGTTAGAAACATTTCCTAAATAAGTAAGATTTGTTTGCGGATACGCATGTGTTGTTTGCTTAAAAGCAGCTATTTCCTGTCTATATGTAATTTTACGAGCCGATAAAAGCTTGTCAACTGTTAAACGCCGAAGATCAGCTAAAACAGAAGCGGGAATAAACCAATTATCAGAAAGATCAATATCAATACGTTGGGCAAGGAATGGGGTATTTCCCAGTTTGCTCAATTGATTACGAATGTTTTCGGTTTGTGGTGTTCGGGCAATTTCTTTTTCCCTTGGTAATACCACGGTGCTGCTGTTATCGTCTTCATCTGTAAGAGTGAGCGAAAATCCGAAGTTGTTTTCCGCTAACAACATAAAAACGGATATTTTTCTTTCGGCAGATGGCCTGGAAAGAACTTTGTCGAACTCCTGGTCGAGGTTGCGATACACTAAAGCACCTTTACTTATTATCGGCATGGTTTGCGGATAAAGCTTATTACCCTCTACCCTATTTACTCTAAATCCCTGAAGTTTACCGGCGTGGTCGATAAAACAAACACCGTCTCCATTATTGAAAGATTTAATTCCGGCAACGGTTATACAACCTTTTCGCACTTCTTTTACTCGTCCCATCTCCTCTCCTAATGATTTCGGAGTATCAAATGAATGAATATCCGCTGTACGGCCATGCAGAAAATAATTGGTAAAGCCCCTGCTGAAACTCTTGTCTACCTGTGGTTTAAAGGTATACTGAGACTTTCCGGAAGAGGAACGAATAAATTCCGGTCGATGTTTCAGGATCGCATCCAACTTCTGTCGGTATACGGCAGTTACGTTCTTCACATAACTAATATCTTTCAGGCGGCCTTCTATCTTAAAAGAAGAAACTCCTGCATCCAGTAAATCTTCCAGTTCCTCACTTCTGTTAAGGTCTTTGAGAGAAAGAAGATGCTTGTTTTTCGCAATTACTTTACCGTCAGCATCCGTCATAGTAAAAGGCAGCCGACAAAATTGAGCACATTCGCCCCTGTTAGCACTGCGGCCAAAACAAGCCTGACTTACGTAACACTGCCCACTATAACTTACGCATAGTGCTCCATGTATAAATGATTCTAATTCGATAGTAGTTGTTTCGTGAATAGCGGATATTTCTTCGACCGATAATTCTCGCGCCAGGATTACTCGTCTGAATCCTGCATCGGCCAGAAACTTCACTTTGCCCGGGGTACGATTATCTGTCTGCGTGCTTGCATGCAAAGGTATGGGTGGAAGATTTAATGCTGTAATTCCCATATCCTGAATAATCAAAGCATCTACGCCTATTTGATATAGTTGCCGGATCATTTTCTCCGCATCCTGCAATTCATGTTCGTAAAGAATTGTATTTAGCGCCACATACACCTTGGCACGAAAAACATGAGCATATTGCACCAATTCAGCAATATCTTCTAATGAATTACCCGCGGCGGCACGTGCGCCAAACCTTGGTGCCCCTATATATACTGCATCGGCTCCATGATCGATAGCGGCAATTCCACCTTCCATATTCTTTGCAGGGGCGAGGAGCTCAATCTTTCGGATAGTTTTCATCGAATATCCTGAATATTATATGGCGTTTCCTGATACACGTAATAATTCAACCAGTTCGAGAATAAAAGGTTCGCATGGCTTCTCCAACGCACCAACGGGCCTTTGTCCGGGTCATTATCTTTATAATAGTTTGCCGGCATATCAATGGGAAGTCCCTTACTTAGATCGCGGCGGTATTCGGTATCCAGCGTATTAGGCGAATATTCAGAATGTCCGGTAATAAAGAACTCCCGGCCTCCACGAGCCATAGCCATGTAAACCCCCGACTCTGGAGAGCTTGACAATAAAGTAACTTCTTTATTCTTTAGAATATCTTCTGCCCGAACCTCCGTATGCCTGCTATGAGGCACATAGAACACATCATCAAATCCCCTGAAAATAGGCAATTGCGGTTCGAATACTGTGTGCTCGAATATACCAAACATCTTCTTTTCTAATGGATATTTAGGGATTCCATAGTGGTGATATAATCCGGCCTGAGCAGCCCAACAAATGTAAAAAGTAGAGGTAGCATGCGTGCGGCTCCAGTTAAATATTTTCTGTATCTCTTCCCAATAGGTAACTTCTTCAAAGTCTATTTGCTCTACCGGGGCACCTGTAATAATCATGCCATCAAACTTCTCATCTTTTATCTGATCGAAATCAGTATAAAAAGCCTGCATATGTTCAATTGGAGTATTTTTGGATGTATGACTCTTTATCTTCATGAAAGTTATCTCAAGCTGCAACGGTGTATTCGATAACAAACGAATCAGGTCTGTTTCCGTTGTAATCTTGAGCGGCATCAAATTGAGAATTACAATCTTTAGCGGACGAATATCCTGTTGCGTGGCACGCGAAGTATCTATAACAAAGATATGTTCTTCTTTGAGAAGTTCGATAGCAGGCAACTTATCCGGTAAATTTAGTGGCATAGAGGTTCATGATTGGTTATTCACCGCAAAAATAAGGATTTATAAAGAACTAACCAAAAATGCTGCTCCTCACTTATCTCCTCCCGCCTCTTCTTCAATAATGATGGTTAAGCATTAACGCTGTAAACCTAAACGGAAATTATAAAAAAAGCAAAGATTATCACCAACTAAACAACATTGCATTAAAAACTCAACAACAACCTTTTGATTAACAACTAAATTATTCTACTTTTGCTTATTAATTGAAAAAGATTTCATTAACATTAAAAACTAAAATAACATGGTTGACGTAGAAAATTGCATTAACGATGCCCGTGATAAAATGGATATGGCCATTATGTATCTTGAAGAAACACTTGCGCATATACGCGCGGGGAAAGCAAACGCCAGAATTCTGGACGGTATTCGTGTGGATTCTTACGGTAGCATGGTTCCTCTAAATAATGTGTCCGCAATAAATACACCCGATGCCCGTAGCATAGTAATTAAACCTTGGGATAAATCAATGTTCAGAGTTATCGAAAAAGCAATAATCGATTCGGATCTTGGCATTATGCCCGAGAATAACGGAGAAATTATTCGTATAGGTATTCCCCCACTTACCGAAGAACGCCGTAAACAATTATCGAAACAATGTAAAGGCGAAGGCGAAACAGCCAAAATAAGTATTCGTAACGCGCGTCGGGATGCTATCGACACCTTAAAAAAAGCCCTGAAAGAAGGTCTTTCGGAAGATACCGAAAAAGACGCGGAAGCAAGGCTCCAGAAAATCCACGATAAATTTATTAAGAAAGTGGATGATATGATTATTGAAAAGGAAAAAGAAATAATGACAGTATAAATTATTAACTCTCAACTTTCAACCGAATGAGGGGTTTAGTAATAAAGAATACGGGTAGCTGGTATCAGGTTAAAACTGATGACGGCCAGGTAATAGATTCGAAAGTAAAAGGGAATTTTCGTTTAAGGGATATTAAAAGCACAAATCCCGTAGCAGTGGGCGATTATGTACATCTAACTGTAAATCAAGAAGATACGGCTTTCATAAAAGAGATAGAAGATAGAAAGAACTATATCATCCGCCGTTCTTCCAATCTTTCAAAACAATCGCATATTCTGGCTGCGAATCTGGATCAGTGTATGCTGGTAGTAACTATTAAGCACCCCGAAACATCCACTATCTTCATAGACCGCTTCCTTGCATCGGCCGAAGCTTATAGTATTCCTGTAAAATTAATTTTTAATAAAACCGATCTTTATGATAAAGATGATAATCACTACCTCGAATCTCTTATAGATCTTTATTCGTACATAGGATACCCGTGTTTCACTGTCTCCGCCTTAAGCAATCAGGGAATTGATGTCGTTAAAGAAGATTTGAAGGGGAAAGTCACTTTATTCTCAGGACACTCGGGAGTAGGAAAGTCAACTCTTATTAACCGCATTGTGCCTGGCGCCGTTATTAAAACCGGCGAAATCTCTTCTTACCATAAAAAAGGAACACACACTACAACTTTCTCCGAAATGCATCCGGTTGAAGGCAATGGATATATTATCGACACACCCGGTATTAAAGGATTTGGAGTGTTTGATATGAAAGAAGGAGAAATCAGTCATTATTTTCCGGAAATATTCAACTACTCGGCTAATTGTAAATATAATAATTGCACCCACCTGCATGAGCCCGGATGTGCTGTAAGAGAAGCTGTAGAGAATCATTTCATAAGTCAATCCAGATATACTTCCTACCTCAACATTATGGAAGACCAGGAAGAAGGAAAGTATCGCGCACCCTATTAATTCGATGTCATACGACACCTACGTTGTACCAATGCGCTCCGAAGAATGGTTGAGATATGCATGCATATTTATTTTTTTCTTACCTTTGTCTTTCCAAAGAATTGTTTTCGAGTTATGTGGGTTTGCTTTCTAAAAAACTCCGGTTGTTGTAACTCGTAACTTGTAACTCGTAATTAAAATGGCAGAAAGTCAAGTAATATTCAATAGAAACACAGTTGAGTTTGTAACTGTGGCTGCCGAGTATTGCGCATTTCTTGAGAGAGCGGAAGAAATGAAGCAGAGGCAGTTTGTAGATACAATGTTAAAAATACTTCCTTTATTATACTTAAAAGCCTCTATGATTCCGAAAGTAGATCTTTTGGGTGATGAAGATTTAGAGACGTATGTAACAGAGGAAATTTACGAAATATTGCGTATCAACCTATCAGCCATACTTGCCGAAAAGGATGATTATCTGGAAGTATTTCTACCCGAGATGGCCTACAGCGATACTCCGATAAAGAAAACTATATCCGAAGATCTGACTGATATTTATCAGGATATAAAAGATTTTATTTTTGTGTTTCAATTAGGTTTCAATGAAACCATGAATGATGCTTTATATACCGTAAAAGAAAATTTTGAGACACTCTGGGGGCAGAAACTGGTAAATACTATGCGCGCGCTTCACGATATTAGATACAATCAAGACGATGAGAGTGAGGAAGAGTTTACCGATCTCGATTGCCATTGTCATGATCACGACCATAATTGTCATTGTGATGATTAGTAATGGATTAAGGATATGGTTATTAAAAGAAAAATAAAAAAAGAAGATTTAAAGGAATTGCCGAAAGCATTATTTCCCGGCCGGATTTACGTAATTCAAACAGAAGAGGAAGCAGATAAAGCCGTTAATTACCTCTTAACGAAACGAGTAGTAGGAATTGACAGCGAAACCCGTCCTTCTTTCTCAAAAGGCCACTCACATAAGGTAGCCCTTTTACAAATATCTTCCGATGATTGTTGTTTTCTTTTCCGACTTAACCGCATTGGGTTATCCCATTCACTGATCAGATTACTAGAGGATGACTCAATAACAAAAGTGGGACTTTCATTAAAGGATGATTTCATGATGCTCCATAAAAGAGCCACTTTTAAACCACAAAATTTTATTGAATTACAACAATATGTAAAGGATATCGGGATTGAAGACATGAGCCTTCAAAAGATTTATGCAATATTATTTGGTGAGAAAATATCCAAATCGCAGCAACTCTCCAATTGGGAAACCGATATTTTAAGTGATTCGCAGAAGCAATACGCAGCTACTGACGCGTGGGCTTGCCTGCATATTTACAATCGCCTGGAGCATTTAAGGAATACCGGTAATTATGAATTAGAATCAATTGAGCCGGAAGAATTTACGATTTAACAATGAACATTTCCGAAATACAGAAACACAGAGGCACAGGGTTTTATATAAATAAATAAAGAAATATAAACTCTGTGCCTCTGTATTCTACACAATTTCATATAAAATAAAGCCATGTCATATCATAAAGTGTTTTTAAAGCAAGGAAAAGAAGAATCCCTGAAAAGATTTCATCCCTGGATATTTTCAGGCGCGATAGCCCGAATTAATGGTGAGCCCGAAGAAGGTGAAGTTGTAGAAGTTTATACTTCTAATAAAGAATTTATAGCCATTGGTCATTTCCAGATAGGAAGCATTGCTATACGTGTTCTTTCTTTTAAAGAAGAGCCCATTGATTTGGATTTCTGGAAATCCAGACTTGCTGTTGCCTACCAGATGAGGAAAGATATCGGAATAGCAACTAATCCAACCAATAATACTTATCGCCTTGTTCATGGAGAAGGAGACAACCTGCCAGGGTTAATCATCGATATTTATGCCAAAACGGCTGTTATGCAAGCCCACTCCGCAGGAATGCATGTGGACAGAATGATTATTGCAGAAGCTCTTTCCGAAGTAATGGAAGATACAATTGAGAATATTTACTATAAATCGGAGACAACTTTGCCATATAAAGCTGATCTTTTCCCCGAGAACGGCTTCCTGAAGGGGGGGAGTTCTGATAATATCGCTCAGGAGTACGGATTGAAATTTTATGTAGATTGGTTGAAAGGGCAAAAAACAGGTTTCTTTGTAGATCAAAGGGAGAACCGGTCTTTGCTTGAACATTACGCCAAAGATAGATCTGTATTAAATATGTTCTGCTATACCGGTGGATTTTCTTTCTATGCCATGCGTGGAGGCGCCGAATTAGTTCATTCTGTAGATAGTTCGGCGAAAGCAATTGAATTAACAAACAGAAATGTATCGTTGAATTTCCCTGATGATGCCCGGCATGCTGCGTTTGCCGAAGATGCTTTTAAATACCTCGATCGTATGGGCGGAGAGTATGACCTCATAGTTCTCGATCCACCTGCATTTGCCAAGCACAAAGATGCTTTAAGAAATGCATTGCAAGGATATCGTAAGCTAAATGCTAAAGCGTTCGAAAAAATAAAACCGGGTGGTATCCTTTTTACCTTTTCTTGTTCGCAGGTTGTAACTAAAGATAATTTTCGTACTGCTGTATTTACAGCTGCTTCTTTATCTGGGCGCAAAGTACGTATTCTGCATCAATTAACTCAGCCGGCAGATCATCCGGTTAATATTTACCATCCCGAAGGAGAATATTTAAAAGGGTTGGTTTTATATGTAGAATAGCGAATAGCGAACAGCGAACAGCGAACAGCACAAAAACATTAAATAAGTTTAAAATATAGAAGAAACTTGCCAAAAAACAATGTTGCATAACATAAAACAACTTATATTTGCAATGTGTTTTTCATGGTATTAGATTTAAGGTTAATAAAGGTTGGGTGTCCGGGAGGATGGCCAATTTTTTTTTTGCCCTTAAGTGGTACTTTCCTGCAAAGCAGATACCTAGGTTAAATTTAAATACAACTTATATCTTTAAAGATTAATTCCTATCAGGAATCTTTATTGAAATGGATAAAAAAATGCCCCGCTAACACGGGGCATTTTTAATATTAATCGAACTGCGAACTTATTTCTTTTCGTTTTCCAGTTGTTCTTTCAACGCAGCCAGCGCATCTATATCACCTAAAGTAGTAGATGCAGCCTGGTTTTGGATAGATGAAGAATTGTCTTCTTTCTTGTTACTTGAAGGTTTCTTGTTAGCAGCTTTCTTTTCTGCTCTTTCTTCTGCTTTAGCAACATCTTCGAAGATACGGCTGTGAGAAAGAATAATTCTCTTAGCATCTTTGTTGAATTCGATAACTTTGAATTCAAGTTTTTCATCCAACAGCGCTTGAGAACCGTCTTCTTTTACAAGATGTTTTGGAGTAGCAAAACCTTCAACACCATAAGGAAGAGCGATTACAGCACCTTTATCCAACATTTCGATGATGGTACCTTCGTGCACCGAACCTACAGTAAATACAGTTTCGAATACATCCCATGGGTTTTCTTCCAATTGCTTGTGACCAAGGCTCAAGCGACGGTTTTCTTTGTCGATTTCCAATACCTGAACATCGATTTCAGCACCAATCTGTGTAAATTCTGATGGGTGTTTGATTTTCTTAGTCCAAGAAAGGTCTGAGATGTGGATCAATCCGTCAACACCTTCTTCGATTTCAACAAATACACCGAAGTTAGTGAAGTTACGAACTTTAGCAACATGCTTAGAACCAACAGGATATTTATCTTCGATGGTTTCCCATGGATCTTGTTTCAATTGTTTAATACCTAAAGACATCTTACGTTCGTCACGATCTAGCGTTAGGATAACCGCCTCTACTTCATCACCAACTTTCATAAAGTCTTGTGCTGAACGCAGGTGCTGCGACCATGACATTTCTGATACGTGGATTAAACCTTCAACGCCGGGAGCTATTTCGATGAACGCGCCATAATCAGCCATAACAACTACTTTGCCTTTCACAGAGTCACCAACTTTAAGTTCAGTGCTAAGTGCATCCCATGGATGAGGAGTAAGTTGTTTCAAGCCAAGAGCGATACGTTTCTTTTCGTCATCGAAGTCAAGAATAACCACATTAAGTTTCTGATCTAGTTCAACCACTTCTTTCGGATCGCTAACGCGGCCCCAAGAAAGGTCTGTAATGTGAATCAATCCGTCTACGCCACCAAGGTCGATGAACACACCATAGGATGTGATATTCTTAACAGTTCCTTCAAGAACCTGACCTTTTTCGAGCTTACCGATAATTTCTTTCTTCTGTTGTTCAAGTTCAGCTTCGATAAGAGCTTTGTGAGAAACAACAACGTTTTTGAATTCCTGGTTAATCTTAACCACTTTGAATTCCATCGTTTTGCCAACAAATACATCGTAATCGCGAATAGGCTTAACATCGATTTGAGAACCTGGTAAGAAAGCTTCGATACCAAATACATCAACGATCATACCACCCTTAGTGCGGCATTTGATAAATCCTTTGATTACTTCTTCGTTTTCAAGTGCGGCATTTACGCGATCCCAAGAGCGGGCAGCACGTGCTTTTCTGTGTGAAAGAACTAATTGTCCTTTTTTGTCTTCCTGATTTTCAATGTATACTTCAACTGTATCACCTACTTTAAGTTCAGGGTTGTAGCGGAATTCATTCAAAGGAATGATGCCGTCTGATTTGTAACCAATGTTAACAACAACTTCGCGTTTGTTCATTGAAATTACAGTTCCGTCAACCACCTCACGGTCGCTTACTTTGTTTAAAGTTCCATCATAAGCTTGTTCAAGGTCTTGGCGTTGAGCTCCTTCAAAGGTATCACCTTTCTCATAAGCATCCCAGTTGAAATCTTCAATAGGAGCAATGTTTTTTAAATCTTCCATTAATTGTTAATTGTTAATAATACTTTAATTAAATAAGACATTATATTGTTCTTTTAATTTGGCCGCAAAGATAATTGTTATTTTACTGATAGCCAAAGGAATCGCTTTTTATTTATATTAATAAGGAGTAAGGGGTGAGAAGCGAGAATAGCAATGCTGCATAAATTCTTACTCCTTACTCCTTTTTTTGAACTTCGAAAAGAGATTTTTGTTAATTTTGTATGGGCGGTTCATGTACCGTTGATGTAAATATGGCATATATCGATTATTATAAAACCCTTGGGGTTGAGAAAGGCGCAACCCAGGATCAGATTAAGAAGGCTTATCGCAAACTGGCCCGTAAATATCATCCCGATTTAAACCCTAATAACTCGGATGCTGTTAAGAAGTTTCAGGAAATTAATGAAGCAAATGAAGTGTTGAGCGATAAGGAAAAGAGGGAAAAATACGATAAATATGGGGAGAATTGGAAGCATGCCGACCAGTTTGAGGCACAGCAACAACAGTACCAGCAAGGCGGAACAGGAGGAAGCTATCAGGGATTTGGTGACGATGGTTCATTCTGGTCATCATCGGGTGATACAGATGGCTTTTCCGACTTCTTCGAGTCAATGTTTGGCTCCCGAAGAGGTAGGGGCGGTCGTGGTGCATCGGGTTTTCGAGGACAGGATTATTCTGCCGAATTACATTTGTCTCTGGTTGATGCAATGAAAACGCATAAGCAAGTGATAACCGTAAATGGCAAAAATCTGCGTATAACAGTTCCGGCAGGTATAGCAAATGGCCAGAAAATAAAGCTAAAAGGGCAAGGAGGAGAAGGCGCCAATGGAGGACCGGCAGGAGATTTATATATTACTTTCATAATAGCTGAAGATAATAAATTCAAACGTTTTGGTGATGATATTTATATAACTGCTCCTTTAAATTTATATACTGCTATCTTGGGAGGAGAGCAAATAGTAGAAACGTTGGATGGTAAAGTTAAACTAAAAATTAAACCCGGAACACAAAATGAGAGCAAAGCCAGGCTTAAGGGTAAAGGCTTTCCTGTTTATAAGAAGGAGGGTAAATTGGGTGATTTAATTATTACCTACTCCATAGAGATACCTAATAACCTGAGCGAGAAACAGAAAGAATTATTCAGAGAAATTCAACGTTTAAGTTAATACGCAAGCGGTTGAGTATACACGAATAAAATCTTCTTTTTTGAGCCCGTCAGGAATAACATACAATTATAGCTATAACAGTAATAAGAAAAATTATTATAATAGGGAAGACATTTATTAGCAATGACTTTCCGATAGCATGAAACCAACCAACATTAAAAAATCCCTGAAGAAACCATCCTAAAAGCAAAGTAGTTAATAGTAGCAATATAATCATTAAAGACATGGAATATACCATCTGGTAAGTAAATGGTAAAATGAGGATATTAACAATCATAATCTGGCATAACCAGAAAACGGTTAGGTATAACATCTCTGTAAAATTATATCTTTTAAATCGTTTACCCGAAAACATCCAACGAATGAACAAAGCATACAATGGAGTAAGAATCAAATTAAGGAAAAGCATATTACCACAAATCCATCTTATAATTGGATCATTCAGATTTAGGTCATTCAGTACTTGAATTAGCGGATCTGTGATACCACTGCTTGTTTCCTGATAACTATAGAGCAATAATGACATGAAGCCGTAAAGTCCACATAAGATGGCTAACAGCCCAAAAGGCTTTGAGTATTCTACACGTTTCCCGTTGATATAATCTCTCACTAATTTTCCCGGGCGAGAAAATAATAAGATAATAGTATGCCAACCACCTCTGTCGAAACTCGTAATTCCGGAGAAAATATTCTCGGCCATTGTTTTCAATGACAATCTTTGCGTATCGGAGCTCTGGCCACAATGCGCGCAGTATTTATCGGTTATCAGTGAATCACAATTTAAGCATTTCTTATAAGCCAAGGTGCGCTGTTTCTTTGCAGGAGCATTCAAGTTTGCAATTGTTTCACGTTTTTTCATGAAACAAAAATAAGGTATTAATATTATCTATTAAATAATTCGAAGGTTATTTTAAATCCAATCTCATCAAATTTTCCTTTTATGCTACTAACAAATACGCCAAGATCAAAAATATGAGTACCTATTCCGTAACCAATTTCAACATAAGGCGTGAGGCGCCGCATTACAACCGTACCGAAGTATAACCGTTCGTTCAGTACATACTTCGTATTTTTGAAAAGAAGAGGCAAAAGCAAAAATGGTGCTTCGTAAGTAACGTTTCCCCTTACATACTCGCGAGAAGAGTTATACCACCTTCTATCCAGATTTTGAAATACACCACCAATATCATCGTTCCAGCCAACGGGAAGATTTCTTCTGGCAAAGTTAGCGAAGTCTACAAAATACAACTGCTTCTGCTTGGTAAAGGCTCCACAACCCACCCGGTAATATAATGTGC
The DNA here is from genome assembly GCA_036724805.1 of Bacteroides sp. Taxonomy (GTDB): domain Bacteria; phylum Bacteroidota; class Bacteroidia; order Bacteroidales; family Bacteroidaceae; genus Bacteroides. Next base: position 1,943 of record DAIMFE010000001.1, on the reverse strand, counting down.
GCATTAAACCTAATGATATTTGATGCTGCAACTCAAATTCGTAACGTTCATAGCTACCGGTACTACCAAACACACCGTCAATACCCCGTTCCCAGTCTAAAATAAAAGTAGGATAATCCGAATGCAGGTTAACCTTTCTGTTGCCGTTCATATAATAATACTGTCCGGGTGTCCATATCACCCTTACCCTTGGTGCGAAACTTTTATATGTGTTTCGATATTTCATTTCAAATTCGGGATCTTTGATGAGATCCAATGCTTTATCTGTATTTTCCGGATCAGGTGGAACGAACTCGGATTTTTTTGCTGCCGTTCTTTTATGTGCAGAAATACCAACTTCAACGGTAAACCCGTTAAAAAATTCGCGGCTGTGCCTAAGATCTACATAGAAATCCTTAAAATAGTCCATATGTATTTTGTCGAAATCGAAAATACTATCAGGTATTTGTTGTAATTCGTCCACTATTTTACTACTGTATATGGTATTACCATTCCCGATATTAAGGTGAATAGCAGCCCTTTTATGCGGCCAGTAGTCAAAGTCGGCCTTTATTCTCCAGTAAAATTCTTTCCGCCCGAAATTATAGCCAATTCGCGGAACAATACGCAACAACCTATCTCTGTTAAACAATCTGCTATACTTAAATTCTTGTTTATAAGAAACTCCATTTGTACCACTATAATCAAGTAAGAGCGGATTAATAAGTGGAGATGCCTTTACACTGCCAAGTTGCGCTAAGTTCAGGGTATAATTACTAACAAGCATATCACCTATTTCGCCCCAAAACTCAACCGATTCTCTCTTTTTGCTTGGTTTAAACAGCGTGGTATCTTTTTTTATATAATAATCAGCATAAATTCTTTTTTCATGCGGGGTTAAATCAAACGGACGTAGTTTGGCTATATGAAGAGTATCCCTATAAAAGGATGATGTATCGTTTTTCAGAGAATATGAGTCTGTTAAGTCATAATCTTTTGCCTCTTTTTTGGTGGGTCGTGCTCTTTTTTCTTTTATTTCGATAGATTCATAATCAAAGTTAACCAACATGTTAGCATCAAATTGATTACCCAGAAATTTAAAACTGGCATTCATGTTCTGAACAAGAGGTAGGAATTCATTATCATTTCCAACATCACCCATTTTAATATGTATATCGTAACGAAGATATTCCGATCGGCCTGAAAATTGCATCTCTCTGATACTCCAAACGTTATCGCTAACTATCATGCATCCTTCAACCAATTGATAGCTTCGTTTTTTAGGACTAAATGAAATGCAGAAAGCTTTTTCTCCATTATAATTAACAATAGAATCAAGGCGGTACTTATAATGCTTTTGAGCCGAGGTTGAAAGTGGAGACAATAGCTTAGAACGCATCATTGAAGATGCGTAAATATTTGTGTTGAAATATTGAAGAAGGTTAGCTTTAGGACCCCTGAAACGGTCTACTGTTCCGGTTATTACCCGCAGTTTATGATCGTAAATATTAGGTTCGGAAAAATGAATATCACTATAAGATTCATATAAGTATTCATTCACCCCTTTCTTTAATCTGAACATGGAAGGTAAGTATCTTATCAGGTGATTTCGTTTGCGGATGTACACTCTGTTTTTCATATACATTTCACCTTTGTAATCAGTAACAAGGGTTTCGTATAGCGGAGCATAAAATATAATTTTATTCAGTATCGAATCAACCGACACCGAAGAGCTGCCAGGAAGTTTTATTGAATTGTTCCCCTTGGCCAGGCACAGGGAAGGAATTAGTAAGGCAACCCACAAGAACCATATACAAAGTGTACGTCTCAAGTAATCAACATCTACGAAGCAAACTTAACGAAAAATACAAATACTTGTGCTCTTTTATAGGTTAAAATATATAATGATTTAACAACTCATTTGATTAGAAGTTTACTTTTTTATGCAAATCATGGAAAAATAA